>NZ_JAKJSI010000025.1:0-122976 GCF_050336695.1 Photobacterium minamisatsumaniensis
AAGCTTTAAAAGAGCGAGGCAGTAATTGTCGCGTGGCTCTTTTAATTTGAATGTTATAAATAGGACTACAGCGAAATGGATTAGTTCACAATAATTTCAAAAAAGTGCAGATATCTTTTCTAATCCCGCTATTGCTGYACGGCAGCCAAACCAGACGTAAAAAAAGCCCGCTGAAAGTCAGCGGGCGAAATCTATTTACACAATAAGGAGTTTAGCAGCAGTGGCAATCAAGCTTTAAAAGAGCGAGGCAGTAATTGTCGCGTGGCTCTTTTAATTTGAATGTTATAAATAGGACTACAGCGAAATGGATTAGTTCACAATAATTTCAAAAAAGTGCAGATATCTTTTCTAATCCCGCTATTGCTGCACGGCAGCCAAACCAGACGTAAAAAAAAGCCCGCTGAAAGTCTGCGGGCGAAATCTATTTACACAATAAGGAGTTTAGCAGCAGTACCATTAGCTGATTAAAGAGATAAATACGTGTTTGGCGGCCAGCTAACATTGAAACTCTTTAATCTTAATGACATATATTGAGACTCTGCTAATTGTATTTTGTTCCTGATTTTAAATTTATTTTTTTATTTTATTTATAACTTGTTGATAAATCGTATGTTATAGAGTTGATATAAGATGGCTCATTACATTATTTTTAAGGGTATAGCTGAAGACAATTTTACACCCTGTAGAATAAAGAAAACCCATCTCCATAAAGGGACGGGTTTCGAAGAATGTCTTCTAAGAAAAAGCAGTGGCATAACATATGACCTGCTTTTTTTAACTTTGTTCCTTTTTTTTTGAAATTTCTCTAACTTTGATCAGATTCCGCATTCTCACAAATGTCGCATGAAACTGGAGTGATACATATTTTTCCGATGCTATACGTCGTTCTATAGCACCAAATCAGACGATCAATGTCCCAACTTTCATGAATAAAAGATGGTTATCAAGATCTTATACAATAGCGACTGTTTAGCGCTTGTTAAAAATGATATCAAGATGTAAAGTTTAAACATGTGTTTAATACGGGTGAATGAATATGGCTGGAAAGGGAGAAACCAAAGCTCGCATTCTGGATGCCGCCGAATTGCTATTTGCAGAGCATGGCTTTAAAGATACCTCATTGAGGGCAATTACCAGCAAGGCAGGCGTTAATCTGGCGTCGGTTAATTATCATTATGGCGATAAAAAAACCTTGGTTAGAGCCGTATTAAGTCGGTATCTCGATGCATTCTTACCTGCGCTTCAGGTTGATTTGGAAGTCTTACTTACACGTGATGACTTTTCAATGGATGATGTATTTCGTTGTATTAAAGCCCCATTGGTTTCTTTAAATGACTTTAGACCACGGGGAGCTACTGTTTTCATGTCATTGATTGGGCGGGGTTATACCGATGTTCAAGGGCACTTACGCTGGTTTATCGTTAACCGCTATAACGATGTTTTACAGCTTTTTACTACGGCGGTTTGTCGTGCAAACCCATCACTAGACCCTGAAACACTGTTCTGGCGCTTACATTTCACCCTAGGCGCGTCAGTATTCACTATGGCTTCAACAACAGCGTTGTGTGAAATCGCTGAAAATGACTTTTCCCGTAAGGTAACCACAGAAGACTTAATCGAGCGCATGGTACCTTATTTGGCTGCTGGTGTAGCTGCCCCAATAGATCAACCGCTATCGCTGATCTGCGATACGCATACAGGAACACGATAGATGTAATAACTGTAAAAAAACCAATAACAATATGAGACAAAAGGACCTGAAACATGAGTACGTTAATTAATCTAAGAAAACGCTATCTCAGTGATCCCGCATTTAAAATGTTTAAGAAAGTGCTACCGCCGCTTTCTTCCACTGAACGAGAAGCCATGGAAGCTGGTAGCGTTTGGTGGGATGGTGAGTTATTCAGTGGGTCACCAAATTGGAATACGTTACTGACTTATCCCAAACCCGCGCTAAATGACGAAGAGCAAGCCTTTATCGATACCAAGCTCAAAACATTGTTAGATATGTTAGATGACTATCAGATTGTGCAGGAAGATAAAGATCTGCCGCCTGATGTTTGGGAGTACTTACGTAAAGAGAAGTTCTTCTCACTCATTATTGGTAAAGAATATGGTGGCTTAGATTTTTCAGCCCATGCAAATTCGACCATTGTTACCCGTATAGCAACGAAAAGCTTAAGTGCTGCTGTTTGTGTGATGGTACCTAACTCATTAGGTCCTGGTGAACTACTCACTCACTATGGTACTCAAGAACAAAAAGATTATTGGCTCCCACGCCTTGCTCACGGTGAAGATGTTCCATGCTTTGCATTAACTGGCCCTGAGGCTGGGTCTGATGCTGGCGGTATCCCTGACATGGGTGTGGTTTGTTATGGTGAATATCAAGGTGAGGAAGTACTTGGTATTCGAGTCAGCTGGAATAAACGTTACATTACGTTGGCACCTGTGGCGACAGTATTAGGTCTTGCGTTTAAATTACAAGATCCTGAAGGCTTGATTGGTGACAAGCAAGATCTCGGTATTACATGTGCCTTGATCCCAGCAGATCACTCAGGCGTCGAAATCGGTGAGCGTCACGATCCCCTAAACCTTGCTTTCATGAATGGACCAACACGCGGTAACGATGTGTTTATTCCTATGGACTGGGTGATTGGCGGTCAAGACTATGTCGGCCGAGGTTGGCGAATGCTGGTGGAGTGTTTATCAGCAGGGCGTGGTATTTCATTACCAGCATTAGGGACTGCCGTTGGTCATTTAACAGCAAGAACAACAGGCGCATATGCTTATGTGCGTAAACAATTTGGTATGTCGATTGGTAATTTTGAAGGGGTAGGTCAAGCGATGGGGCGTATTGGTGGTTACACCTATATGCTTGAAGCTTCGCGAACTCTAACAACGACATCACTCGACATGGGGGAAACTCCGGGGATTGTTACAGCCATTGCAAAATACCATATGACAGAAATGGCGCGTACCATTTTGAATGATTCAATGGATATTCATGCCGGGCGTGCAATCCAGCTTGGGCCAATGAACTATATTGGCCATCATTATTTGGGCATGCCTGTTGCGATTACGGTTGAAGGGGCCAATATTTTAACCCGTAACCTGATGATCTTTGGTCAAGGGGCGACGCGTTGTCACCCCTATGTACTAAACGAAATGGAAGCGGCAGCTAACCCCGATACAGAGCAAGCAGCAAAAGACTTTGATAAGTTACTCTCAAAGCATATTAGCTTTGCCGTTGGTAATGTCGCGAAGTCGATGGTTAATGCATTTACAGGTTCACGCTTTAACCGCGCACCAGTGAGTGGTGAGACTGCCACCTATTATAAACACATGTCACGCATGAGTAAGGCCTTAGCGGTTGCGGCTGATTTTGCCATGCTGAGTTTAGGTGGCGAGCTGAAACGCCGTGAGATGGTGTCAGCCCGTTTAGGCGACGTACTCAGCTACCTTTACTTAGCATCAGCCACATTGAAGCGCTTTGAAGATGAAGGGCGACAACAACAAGATTTGCCTTTGGTACATTATGCCGTTCAACACTGTTTGCATCAGTGCGGTGTCGCATTTGACGAAGTGTTGTCGAATTTCCCTCGTAAGGGCGTTGGCCGACTATTACGCACATTACTATTTCCAGTGGGAATTCATTACGCGGCACCGAAAGATGAACTATCAATTCAAATTGCGAAATTATTGATGACACCTGGAGAGCAGCGTGAGCGTTTAACACAGCTATGTTATGTCGGAGACAAAGAAGATGATCCTGTTGGCATTATGGAGCGCGCTTTTGTTGCCATGTATGGTATTAAAGACTTAGAGCGTAAATTGACCAAAGCGATTAAAGCGGGTGAGATCTCTAAGAAACTGCCATTAACAGAAAAAATACAAGCTGCTGTTGGTGCTGGTATCATGACTGAAAGCGATGCTGAAAAAATGTTGAGTGCAGATAAGCTTAGACAGAAGGCGATTCAAGTTGATCACTTCTCTGCAGCCCACTTTAAAAAGGGAAGTTTACAATCGGGTAAGGCTGCTTAGGCCGACGATTTAAGTAAAACGTAAACCAACTGCCTCAACGGTGCCACGTGAAAGCGTGGCACTTTTTTATGTCTAATTATCATGTCATTAGCTCACAAAATGGCAAAGAACACCTCCAACCACTGCGAAAATTGGCGTTTTCGCTCATAAATTTAATGCGAATTTGTCATTTACCTTTTATCCTACAGTCAATTGTGTAAGGGAAGTTGAAAATGATCATCAAACCTAGAATTCGTGGATTTATTTGTACAACCACTCACCCAGTGGGCTGTGAAGAAAACGTCAAAGCGCAAATTGCTTATACCAAGGCCCAAGGCACTATTGCCAACGCGCCGAAGCGCGTGCTTGTTGTTGGTTCATCAAGTGGCTATGGCCTTTCGTCTCGTATTGCTGCTGCTTTTGGTGGCGGTGCATCAACAATTGGTGTGTTCTTCGAAAAGCCGGGTACTGAAAAGAAGCCGGGTACGGCTGGCTGGTATAACTCTGCAGCATTCGATAAGTTTGCTAAAGAAGAAGGTCTGTACTCTAAGAGCTTAAATGGTGATGCTTTCTCTCACGAAGCAAAGCAAAAAGTCATTGATCTGATCAAAGAAGATTTGGGTCAAATTGACATGATCGTTTATTCGCTTGCATCGCCAGTTCGTAAGATGCCAGAAACGGGTGAAGTGATCCGCTCTAGTCTAAAACCAATGGGCGAAACATACACGGCAACAGCTGTTGATACCAACAAAGATGTGTTGATTGAAGCAAGCATTGAACCAGCAACAGAGCAAGAAATCGAAGACACTGTTACCGTTATGGGCGGACAGGACTGGGAGCTTTGGGTGAATGCATTATCAGAAGCTGGTGTATTGGCTGATGGTTGTAAGACTGTTGCTTATAGTTACATTGGTACTGAAATTACATGGCCAATCTACTGGCACGGTGCGCTAGGCAAAGCGAAAATGGATCTTGACCGTGCGGCATCTACCCTGAATGACAAGCTATCTACGACGGGTGGTTCAGCTAATGTTGCGGTACTTAAGAGTGTCGTAACTCAGGCGAGTTCAGCAATTCCAGTTATGCCTCTCTACATTGCAATGGTCTTCAAGAAAATGCGTGAAGAGGGTGTACACGAAGGTTGCATGGAGCAGATCCACCGCATGTTTACTCAGCGTCTTTATAAAGATGATGGTAGCGCTGCAGAGGTGGATAGCGAAAACCGTTTACGTCTTGATGACTGGGAGCTTCGTGAAGACATCCAGAAGCATTGTCGTGAACTATGGCCAAGCGTAACGAATGAAAACTTATTCGATGTAGCTGATTACCAACAATATAAAGATGAATTCTTAAGCCTGTTTGGCTTTGGTCTTGAGTCTGTTGACTACACGGCTGATGTTAATCCGCTTGTAGAATTTGATGTTAAAGACATCTAATACATTTATGAGCTACCTGCGTTTAAGTCAATAAATACGCGAGGTAAATAAAAACCGCCGGAAGGCGGTTTTTTTATTTTATACGACAGTAAATGAAAGTCGTTCTTGTTATTGCTTTGGCAATTTGATCACAAAAGACGCGCCTTCAATAGAAGCTGTTTCAACATGAATCGTACCTTGATAACTTCGAACGATCTCATTACATACTGATAAGCCAATACCTTGACCGGGGTTGAGTTGATCAGCCCGTACACCGCGTTGGAAAATAGCTTCACGTACATCCTCAGCTACGCCTGGGCCATCATCTTCAATACGAATAATAAAGTGATCGCGTTTTTCATCGACATAAAGGCGCACTTCGCTGATACAAAAGCGATAGGCATTTTCAAGTAAATTACCCAATAACTCCATTAAATCACTGCGGTTAACCGGCAGTTTTAGGTTGAAGTCAAAGTGGTAGCCAAGTTTCACATCTTTATCAGCGTATACTTTACTCAGTAAGCGGTCGAAGCTGTCGATAACAGGTTTGAGGTCTGTTTTATCTTTTTGCAGTCCTTGCTGACCCATCATTGCACGCTTAAGTTGGTACTGAACTAATTCATCCATTTGGCTGATTTGTTCCATCACACGCTGATTCAGCTCTAAGCGAGGGATGTCTTTATCATCTAATAGTGCATTGGTTGCGGCTAAGCGCGTTTTTAAGCTATGGGCTAAATCATCCATGGCATGGCGATATCGGCCTTTCTGAGCGTTACTGATCTCAATGACGCGGTTTAGAGCCAGCGTGACGTCTTGTAGCTCCATTGGAAAATTATCATCAAGTTTATCTCGCTTGGCGTCAGTCATCTGATCAAGCTGTGATGCAAGTTTTCGCAGCGGTTGGAAGCTCCAATGGAACGCGGCAATTAAGAATGCAATGGCAATCAATACAAACAGCCCAAGGTAAAAGGTCGTTCGTTTATGCAATTGTGATAGCGACGAAATGTATGAATCACCAGAGCGAAGCACAACCAGCTGGAAGGTTTTATTGCCTTCTCTTTCCTGACTCATATTGTAGGCAATGTAGCTTTCACCATTCAGGGTCTCGATAAGAGTAGGCGCTGGAATACTATCTGGTAACTCTTTACAAATATTACCAATGTTGGCTTCTTTAGCTTCAGCAGACAGCCAAATAGTGTGATCGGTTGTATCACAAACGACTGACATGTAATCAGTATCTGATGGGTCAACAGAGTCTATCCATTGGTCGACATCTTTTATCAGGCCCGCTCGGTTGAGTTGGGCGACCACCATCGGCATCTGGGCGACTAACTCTGACGAATAAGCCGCCATATAGCTTTGGCTATACAGCTGGTTTATGACACCTGCTAAAGCCGATGTAATAAGAACGATAATGGCTACCGAGGTAACAAGCACTCGGCGGCGTAGTCTTGGCTGAATAATTCGATTCATTGTGCTTGTAGTTCGAAGATATACCCCTGACCACGAATAGTAGAAATAGGGTTATCTTGTCCGTTACTGGTGAATTTTTTACGTAGGCGGCTGATCATGACCTCAATGGTATTTGGATCGCCTTCTTGATCTTCATATAGCACATCCAATAGGCGTTGCTTAGACACCACTTGGCGACTATGGCGCATTAGATATTCTAGCAAATCATACTCAAAAGCAGTGAGCTCTAGTAAATGCTCGTGTATGAAAACTTGTTTAGCCAGCAGATCGACACGGATATCGCCCGCAGTCATTTCTGGTTTTACAAACCCAGCGCTACGGCGTACAAGTGCACTTAAACGCGCAACCATTTCTTCTTTTTGGAATGGCTTAACTAAGTAATCATCAGCCCCAGCTTCAAGCCCTGTGACTTTATCTTGCCAATTTGAGCGGGCAGTTAAGATAAGTATTGGTAGGCGTAAGCCTTTCTGGCGAATATCTTTAATTAGGCTAATACCATCACGGTCAGGTAAACCGATATCAACAATCGCGATATCATTTGGGTAGTCTTGGGCAAAGAACAGCCCTTCTTCTGCTGTTCCAGCACACTGAACCTGGTGGCCGAGTTCACTTAGCTGCGATTTAAGGTGGTGGCTAAGAATAGGATCATCTTCAACAATTAGGATACGCATAGTTTTGATTACCAATAGAATTTTATCTATCCAATATACTGAATAGAGCCAAAGCAGGCGAATGATTATTATGGATATATAGTAGTTGATCGGACTGAATCAGGCCTGACTCGAGTGTGAGCACGCGAAAAAACGCCCCTAATGGTATTTTAGGGGCGTTGAGAGGATAGAATCGTCGGCTTTATCGCGTTTTACACTAACTTAATATAATAAACAGTGTTCCGGCAATAGTGAGCAATACGTTGGCGATTGCATACGTGCCGGCATAGCCGAGTGCTGGAATGGTACTTCGAGCATGTTCGTTAATCATATCCATTGCTGGGGCACATGTACGTGCACCGATAATGGCACCGAACAGTAAAGCACGGTTCATTTTCAGGATATAAGCACCAAATAAATAGGCCAATACCACAGGAATAACACTCACCATTAGGCTAACAGCAAAAACAGTCAAGCCAGCTTGTTCCAGTGACTCAAATAAATTAGAACCCGCACTTAAGCCAATACCCACCATAAACACCATTAAGCCAAGATCTTTGGTCATATTCAGCGCCCCTTGAGGTACATAACCAAATGTCGGGTGGTTAGCTCGCAGGAACCCGAGTGTAATGCCGGCAATTAATAACCCAGCAGAGCTACCTAAACCGAAAGCAATGTGGCCAAAGGTCATGGTAATGGTTCCAACCAATAAGCCAATAATGAAGAAACAACAGAAAGCTAATAAATCGGCAATTTGGCTGTGAACTGAAATGAAACCAATGCGTTCAGCAAGCCCCAAAACACGGCTTTTTTCACCGCTAACTTGAAGAATATCCCCTTTACTTAGCAAGATATTATGATCCATCGGCATTTCAATTTGGGCGCGAACGACGCGGTTAAGAAAACAGCCGTATTCAGATAGATTCAGCTCTGATAACCGCTTACCTGCGATACTGTCATTCTTAACAACAATCTCTTCTTCGACAACGCGTAAATCGAGTAGGTCTCGGTCGAAAACTTCTTTACCGTTTCGAAAACTTGGGTCGAGTCGAGCGTGGCTATCGGGATAACCCACTAACGCAATTTCATCACCTTCTTGCAAAATGGCATCGCCATCTGGGTTCGCCAAAATACCGTTACGACGAACACGCTCGATATAGCAGCCGGTTTGTCGGTATATACCCAACTCGCGAAGGTTTCGTCCATCAATCCAATTGATCAGTTCAGGACCGGCGCGATAAGCACGGATAATCGGCAGGTATACTTTGCGTTGTGCGCTTTCACCAATACCTCGTTCTCGGGCAATTTGCTGTGAAGACTCTGCAAGGTTTTGCTTCTGCAGTTTAGGCATTAGCTTTGCGAGCACAATGACACTGACAAGGCCAATAAGGTACGACATGGCGTAACCGACGCTTAGGCTATCGACCATTTGCTGAATCAGGTTGGCGTCATCAATACCGGTAAGTCCACTGTTTAAAGCATCTTTTGCACCAACGAGTACGGGGGTTGCCGTTAGTGAGCCCGCCATTAAGCCTGTCGCAAGACCAAGTTCAAGGCCTAAATATCGGCTCATAAACACAGTGATAGTGATGGCCGATAAAATGACGACGAGTGCAAGCATTAGGTAGTGCTTACCATCTCGGAAAAAAATACCGAAAAAGTTAGGGCCAGCTTCTATACCAACGCAAAAGATAAATAGCATAAAGCCTATATTTAAGGCTTCCGCGTCGAAGGTAAAGCCTGCATTACCAAACAGTAAGGCAGTAATGAGAACACCAATGGAGTTACCAATTTGAAGGTTTGCGATTCTGATTTTTCCTGCGGTTAGACCAACAGTCAGAACAACAAAGAGCAATAAAATATCATTTTGATGAAGGAGGGCGGCGACATCGATATTCACAACATTTTTTCCGGAGAGAGCAGCAACAAAGTGATGAAATTTTAGCTGATTTTGGTAAAAGGTCATACCGAAAAAAGTGATATTTTTGATAAAAAATACAACGTTTTTTGCTGGCATATTTTAACAAGGTAATAAAAAAGGCTGAAATATCAGCCTTTTTAAGAATTTGTTATAAGAGATGTTGCGTTTATGGCAGCATTCTGTATCACAAAATGWTTATTGGAAGAGTTCCAAGTTTTCTTTTGCGTATGCTTCGAACTCTGTGCAGCCACCGATGTGTTCTTGATCAACAAAGATCTGAGGTACAGTTTCAACTGGCTTACCCACAGTTTTTTCTAGATCAGCTTTGCTGATACCTTCAGCGTGGATGTCTACATAACGGTAGTTAAAGTCTTCGCGTTCTTCTTTTAGCTTATCAGCAAGATCTTTAGCACGAACACAGAATGGGCAACCCGGACGTCCAAAAATAACAACAAACATGATTTATCTCCTAAAATTTGATGAGGTAACTATAACGTGACTGTGCTCAATGAGAAAGAAGGTTTTCTCTCTTGGTGTGATAGATAAAACCGATTGAAGTCGCATGGTTAAATTAAAAAAGAAAAAGCCGGACAAAGTGTCCAGCTTAGTTAGATGTATAACCCGAACTTAGAAGTCGTAACGTACACCCGCTTGTACTTGGTCATCTTGATCATCAACTTGATCGAACAAGTAACCAGCATAAGCGCGGAATTCACTGTTGAACTTGTAGATAGCTTCGATAGCGAAGTAGTCATATTTATCTGACTTTGCACCGTTATCATCGACTTCTTGGTAGTTGTAAACACCTTGGAAAGTAAATTGGTTGTATTTGTAAGCCGCTGCTAATTCGTAAGCGGTCAGGTCGGCATCACCAATAGAGCCTCCTGCGTATAAACCTGCAACGTAAAAATCATTGATGGTGTAAGCAGCAGTGATGTTGTACTGATCGGAGTCATCGCCATCTTCTTTACCGTCAACATAACCTGCGCCTAAATCGAGACCCATTGGTAATGAATATACAAATGAAATGCCGTAGGTATCAGTATCTTTTTTTTCATTAGCGATGTAGTTAGCAGTCACTGTTAGGTCATTGAATGAGCCAGAGTAAACGAAGTTATTTTCACGCTTATCTTTGTTGCCATCGATAAGGTCGGCGGCATCACCACCGAATGTCGCGAGAATATCGGTGAAGTCAGTCAGGATAACCTGAGCTGAATCTTGTTGACCGTATGAGAATGCACCCACTTGTGTGTCTAGGCCAGCGAAGAGGTAGCGGGTATCAACCGTCGCATCCTTACCACTATTAATTTCCATCTCGTAAGTACCGAAAGCGCCCAAACCGTCCATTATTTCGGTTCGACCCTTAAGGTTTACACGGGCACGGCTCTTATCTTTGAAAGAATCAGTATTGTCAGCGTCAGATTTGTTTTCATCTGAAATATTGAAACGTGCTTCGGCACGGCCACCAACCTTTAAAGAAGATGTTTCATCTTGGTAAACAGTTGCTGCGCTGGCTGTACCAGATAATAAAGTGGCTAAGATTGCTGTTGTAAGTGCTGCGTGTTTCATGGTTTCGTCCCTAGAAAAATAAAAAATGAATAATCAGTTGTTATGTTTAATGGGGAGAAGAGTAGATACCTGAAATGACAGCAATATTTTAAATTGGCTTCATTTTTATGACTTCGGGGGAAGTGCGCTATCAATAGTGAAATGTGACTCGTGGCGAATAATTAGCTTTAAGGCGATTATCACTGTGTAAAATTTGCTCAGAATCAAAAAAGGGAATTTAGATCAGGGCACACTCGATAATAATTACTTATACCCAAGTGGCTTTGATCAACATGATTAGCACGTAGGAAGCTAAAAATTACTTGGGTATACGTATTGTGGAATGGAGTACCTATGTTTCAGTTTATGACCTCATCTCGGATTATTTTTGGCGAAGGTGCGCTGAATAATTCGCTGTCTTCACTTAATCAATTTGGTTATAGCGTGCTGCTAGTGACAGGGCGAGATAGTGCCCGTGCTGAATCGATAATTAGCTACTTTAAACAACAAAATATGCGTTACCAACAAGTCGCTGTTCATGGTGAGCCACTGATCGCGATGGTTGAAGAAATGGCAGCAATGGGGCGGAAGTTTCGACCCGATATGGTTGTCGCCATTGGTGGTGGTAGTGTACTCGACGCAGGTAAAGCGTTAGCAGCGTTGATCCCAAACCAAGGCAGTGTGTATGACTATGTGGAGGTTGTGGGACGAAATGTACCGCTTCAAGCCAAACCGATACCATTTATAGCGGTACCAACAACAGCAGGAACAGGCTCTGAAGTCAGTAAAAATGCCGTACTTCGCTCAGCACAAGAAAATGTAAAAGTTAGCCTACGCAGCCCTGACATGCTGCCTGATCTGGCTATTATTGATCCAACCTTAACGTATGGTATGGATGCTGTGACGTCAGGGTGTTGCGGTATGGATGCCTTTACTCACCTAATGGAGTCTTACGTGTGCGGCGATCCAAGCCCGTTAACCGATATGGTATGTGAAGAAGGCTTACGCCGCTTATCAGGCGCCATTTTGGCGGCTTGTGAAGATGATGATCCACGGGCTCGTTCAGATATGTCTTTTGCTGCATTGCTCGGTGGAATGGCCTTAGCGAATGCTAAGCTTGGCGCTGCACATGGTTTAGCGTCATCATTGGGGGGAAGGTTAAAGGCGCCACATGGTTTAATTACCGCTCAGTTAGCACCCTTTGTAATGCAAGAAAATGTATTGGCGGCTAGGGAGGCGGGGCGTGCTGATGTACTAAACCGTTATCGCCAACTCGCTTGTATTTTAACTGGGCGTATGAATGCAGAGATCATCGATGGCATTCTATGGACCAAACGCACGCTTAAACGGCTTAATTTGCCGTCGGTATCTGAATATGGCCTATGTGACATTATGTACGATGAAGTTGCAGAAGATGCACTGTTATCTAATGCGATAAAAGGCAATCCGTTACCATTAAACAAAGACAGGTTATTAAGTATTTTAGAGCAGATGTGTGATTGTAAAAAACAAACAACGCCAACCGTACTTGATGAGAATTTATAGCATGTTCCTTACTTTTATCTAAATACGGTCGCTTTATAGGTATGCTTTATTTGTTATATGAATAATAGTGGGCTGTGTTACATTTAGCGGCTCACTATTGATTACTTATAAGATAAGGATATCTATGAATCAGACCATTGATACTATACTTGCTCACCGTTCTATCCGTAAGTTTACAGCTCAGCCTATAGCTGAAGAACAGCTATCAACAATACTGGATTGTGCCATTGCGGCATCAAGTTCAAGCTTTATTCAGTGCGTCAGTGTTATCCGTGTTACCGACCCGGCTAAGCGTGAACGATTATCTGAGTATGCTGGTGGTCAACCTTACGTAGCTTCGGCTGCAGAGTTCTTGGTCTTTTGTGCGGATTTCAACCGACATATTCAAATTCATCCTCAGGCACAATTAGGCTTTACCGAGCAAACACTAATTGGCGCAGTGGATGCCGCACTTATGGCGCAGAATGCCATGATAGCAGCAGAGTCGCTTGGCTTGGGTGGCGTGTATATTGGCGGAATACGTAATAACCCGGATAACGTTGCTGATTTATTAGCATTACCAACGCATGTACTACCATTATTTGGCCTGTGTTTGGGTTACCCCGATCAACAGCCAGAGTTAAAGCCCCGCCTGCCTCAATCGTTAATTGTTCATCAAGATACTTATCAACAAGAATTAGATCGCGTTGAGCTTGAAGCTTACGACCAAAATGTCCGCACGTACTATCATAGTCGTACTAGTGGCCAAAAAGATATGTCGTGGAGTGAGCAAATTACAGCGAGCTTGAATAAAGAAGCGCGGCCGTTCATGAAAAAGTTTATTGAAGAAAAAGGATTTAGCGTTAAATAAATACGTTAAATACTGTGTTTTTCGTTGTTTTGATTCTGCTAATGTCAGTTTTTGATTAGAATGGCATCGAAGTCGATGCCTGAACTTTTTTGCGGTTAATGAGTCAGATACACTATAACCAGAATAAATATAGAAAAATTGGAACACGATATATGAAGTTTACAGGGAAAGCTGTCGGGCTGATCTTGCTAGCGGCTTTACTCAGTGGATGCGGAAGTACCCCTGGTAATGAAAGCGGTGCTCAAAATGAAGTTAACTCAGAAACTATCTTGCAAACAGCGGAAAATGTACATCGGCAGTGGCGTGATCAACTGATTCAAGCTGAATCGTTACGAATTTATTCGCCGAGTAAGTATGATCTCATGATGGTGAGCTGGCAAAAAGCCGACCTATTGTTTAAAGACATTCAGCAAAAACCAGAAATGGCATTACAGAGTGTCTCGCTATTTTCGTCAACAACTTACATTGATCGCTTTTATGAAGATATCGCCGTTGTTAAAAGTAACCACAAAGAATTGGAGTATTTTAAGCGGGTAGCAGACGATGTTTTAGCCCCTGCGATTACGCAAATAGCGTATCTTAATTCTATTGATGCAAACCAGCACTACAGAAGTGAATTTGTTCGATTGAACCGCTTTTATGCACGGCTTTTTAACTCAATTGCTCGCGGTGATGTTAGTGATGCTAAAAAAGATCAAATTGAGTTTTTATCTCGAGCGCATAGTTTAGAAATACGTGTAATTAAGCGAATTTATATTTTGCCCCAAGAAGATGCGCTCCGTGAATTACGTCGTAATGATGTACGTTATTACGCACCGTTGAGTTATGCAAAAGTTGAAGCTGAGATTACGAGTGGTAAAACGCTCATTGATAACTCACCTCGTGCTTTTGATGCCATAAACCAAACGGTGTCAGCGATTCAATTTGAACTAGCGCATGCAGAGCATATAGCGAATGAAGTAAAAAGTTTGCGTGACCGAAGCCGTGATGAGTACGAAAGTTTTATTTTAGAGCTTGAAGGTAACCTACTGGATATCTCATTAGCGCTAAAAGATGATGACTTACGTGATATCCCTCTGTCTCAACAGGCAAAGCGAATTAAAGAAGACGTAACAATCGCAAGACGCAAATACGAGATTGCTTCAAAGCAACTTAAGCGTAATGAGGCAGACGATCAGCTTGCTCTGCTCGAAACCTTGATCAATCAACAGAATGAGCAAATCTCTTTGCTTCAATCGCAATTAAAGCGACTGACAGAGGTTAGCCGTGAACCAGAAATGAACGTTCCACCGATTGAATTATCCACCGTTCCTGCTGCAGAACAGCACCGAGAGATAACAATGGATAAGGATGAAGGTGTCAATGAGCTTGATGAGCAAGACATCGAGTTAATGTAAAACACACTTTTAAGCGTTAACAACGTATTTTCGATGAAAAAGCAGCCATTGGCTGCTTTTTTTTGATATGTGAAAAATTATTAAATATACCACTTGCCATTATTGAATTAAGTCTTTGAATTATTAGGGGGTGATGTTTTTTGATGTTGTGGTACGTCAATAATGACTTACATTTAATTACACTTAGATGCGGTTTGTGTATTTTGTTTTCTTTACATTTTGTGTGTTTATTTCAACTTTTTTTGATTTTGGTTGAGTTTTACCCTGTTTTTGGATTGATTTGCCTAGCATCATCCTTTAGAATTCGCCGCGCACTTAAAATGCATCCAAATTTTAATGTTTGTAACTTTTTTTGAATTACTCCTGTAGGGGAACAAATGTCTACGAAACTAGCTAACCCAGCACCACTTGGTCTTATGGGTTTTGGTATGACTACCATCCTTTTGAATATCCACAATGCGGGCTTTTTCCCGATTGACTCTATGATCCTAGCTATGGGTATTTTTTACGGCGGTTTGAGCCAAGTTATCGTAGGTATGATGTGCTTTAAGCGTGGCGATACGTTTGGTACGACGGCATTTACATCATATGGCCTATTTTGGCTAACACTTGTTGGTATTCTAGTTATGCCTTACATGGGTCTTCCTGCAAGCCCTGCTAGCTTCATGGGTTGGTACCTTCTGTTATGGGGCATTTTCACAGGCTTCATGTTTATCGGTTCTTTATGCTACCCACGTGCTAAACAGTTTGTATTCGGTTCACTAACCGTACTGTTCTTCCTACTAGCAGCACGCGATTTCACCGGTAGCACGCTAATTGGTACGATTGCTGGCTTCGAAGGTATTATCTGTGGCGCAAGTGCAATTTACTTTGCAATGGCTCAGGTACTAAACAATGAGTACGGCCGTACAATTTTGCCTGTTGGCGAGTTAAAGAAAAACAAAGTCAGCCTAAAAGCTGCTGCATAATGTTTTACTGAGGTGAGGTAATTAGAGTAAGCCTTTGTATTACCGCTCTGAAATTTAAAAAGCCCGCTGTCTATGCGGGCTTTTTTACGTCTTAAATTCCTGCTTTTGCTTTCTTTACGGTAAATGGTTTGATCTAACGTTATTAGTATAAGCTTATTGCATACTTTTCTGTCGAGGAAGGAATAAGAGATGTCACAACGTTATGCAGCACTTATGGGCGCGCTGGTGGCAGACGCCGCTAGCATGGGGACACATTGGATATATTCGTCTGAGCGCGTTAAGTCATTACAGTCGCTACCACATTTTCCTTTCATAGAGCCGGATGCCCAGCATTATCAAGGGGTAGATGGGTATTATGCCCATGATAAGTTAACCGCCGGAGAGCTGACGACCTACGGTGAGTGGCTAGCGTTGTATACGCGGTTGCTATCTCAGCCCGGTATTGAAACTCGAAAAATACAGCAAGAAATACTTGAATACTTTGGTCCTGGTGGTGATTTTATCGGTTATGTCGATAGCCCAACCAAAGCGCTATTATTGACATTATTTTCGATGGAGCCAGATGACTGGCCAGATGACTCTGGTAGCGATGATGATCAAAACCCTGCGTTGTGTGCCGTACCAGCGTTGGTGGCGTTGAAGATGCCATCGGTTGAGCTAGAAAATGAAATTGAGCGAGTCGTTGGTATTACCCACCAAAATGAAATGGCCATTGCTTGCGCGAAAGCGTTTGCTAGTGCATTGAATGAAGCGCTGCGATCTCGCCGAATGGAACCTGCTTTAAATGTACTTAAAGTAAAATCGCCTGAGATAATACAAGAAAAAATTGAGCAAGTTCGGGTGCTCAGTGGTGATGTTAATGATCTTAGTCATGTGCTTGCCATTGTAAATCAGGCTTGTCATTTAAGTGATAGCTTACCGATGGCTGCATGGATCCTTCAAAACAGCAGTAGTTACACTGAAGCGATCATTAATAATATTTTAGTTGCGGGTGATAGCTGTGGACGGGGTATCTTAGTGGGTGCGATGGCTGGCGCTTGCTATGGTTTTGGTGATCAGAAAGGTATCCCTATTTCATGGGTTACGATGTTGCAATGTGGTGATGCGTTGGCAGAAGACATTGAACAGCTACTACATAACGCAAGTGGTGCATTTTAAGATCAGTTTGCGTTTCAAAAAAGGGTCGCTAGCCTATCTTAGGACTGAACAGTAGGTATAAAAAAAGCTACTCCGAGTGGAGTAGCTTTCTATTTTAAAGTAAAAAGATTAGCAGATTACTTTAATAGCAAGACCACCCTGAGACGTCTCGCGGTATTTTGCGTTCATGTCTTTACCGGTTTCTAGCATTGTTTCGATAACTTTATCGAGAGAAACACGAGGCTCAGATGAACGGCGTAGTGCCATACGTGTAGCATTGATTGCCTTAACAGCAGCAATACCATTTCGCTCAATACATGGAACCTGTACTTGACCTGCAACTGGGTCACAAGTTAGACCTAGGTTATGCTCCATTGCGATTTCCGCAGCCATACATACTTGCTCAGGGCTACCACCCATCAGCTCAGCAAGACCAGCAGCAGCCATAGAACAAGCAACACCAACTTCACCCTGGCAGCCAACTTCAGCACCAGAGATAGAAGCGTTACGCTTGTATAGGCCGCCAACAGCACCAGATGCTGCGAAATAGCGCGTGTATTCTTTTGGACCAACAGATTGAATGAACTTATCGTAATAAGCTAAAACGGCTGGAATGATGCCACATGCACCATTAGTTGGTGCGGTTACCACACGGCCACCAGCTGCATTCTCTTCGTTAACAGCAAATGCGTACATGTTAACCCAGTCAACAACCGTCATTGGGTCGTTGCTTAGCTTTTCTGTGGTCATTAGCTGCTGGCGAAGTGCTGCTGCACGGCGTGGTACACGTAGTGGACCAGGCAGAATACCTTCTTCATTCATACCTCGTTCCATACATTCACGCATGGTCTTCCAGATATTAGAGAAGTAAGTATTAATTTCTTCTTCAGCATTCATCGCACGTTCGTTAGCCATAACCAACGAACTAACAGAAAGGCCGCTGTCTTTACATGCGTTAACAAGCTCTTCAGCTGTTGTGAACATGTGCGGAACTTTAACTGAAGATTCAGCAGGCTTGCCGAAGTTTTCTTCGTCAACGATGAAGCCACCGCCAATCGAGTAATAAGTTTTTGTGTATGCTTCATCATCGCCAATCCAAGCGCGAATCGTCATAGCGTTTTCGTGAAGTGGAAGGTTCGTAGTATGGAAGTTCATACCGCCATCACGAGGGAATTCGACTGTATGGCAGTGCATGCCTACAGGTAGGCGCTCAGTTTCTTCAACACGAGCGATGAAGCCAGGAATGCTGTCAATATCAACATGTTCAGGGCTATTGCCCGCAAGGCCCATGATGATAGCGATATCTGTGTGGTGACCTTTGCCGGTTAGAGAAAGCGAACCGTAAACATCTACGGTAATTTTAGTCACATCACGTAGCTTGCCCATGGCACGCAAGTCGTCGATAAACTCTTTACCTGCTTTCATTGGACCAACAGTGTGCGAACTGGAAGGACCCACACCAATTTTAAAGATATCAAAAACACTGATCATTACGTAATACCTCAGCCTTTGGAAGCGATCTTGCTACCACCAGACTGTATAGTTTTTATCATTCTCGCCCCTTCCTTGGCGAGCTAAAAAAACAAAAGAGCAGGGGCATTCGCGTCCTGCTCTTTAGTAGCTTCTATTCTACGTGAATTGTCTCAGAAGACTATGCGTTGTAGCACATTTTCTTACAATAACAACTCATCATAGCTGTTTATCACTGTTTGAGTGACATACAGCCTTATAGTGCACCGTAGATTACAGATGTAATCGCCGCGATACCACATAGCGCAGTGAAAATCTGAGCTGGAGTAGAAGTTTTGTATTTAGCCATTGCTGGAACTTTGTTCATCGCAAATACAGGCATTAGGAATAGGATTGCCGCAATCATCGGTGCACCCATTGTTTCAATCATACCTAGGATGCTTGGGTTAACTACCGCAACAATCCAAGTTGTAATAACGATGAAACCAAGAGAGATTTTCTCGATCTTGCCTTTAGGCATGTTAGAGCGAGATTTAATTAGGCCAACTAGACCTTCTTGAGCACCTAGGAAGTGACCGAAGTAGCTAGAAGTAATCGCTGCGAAAGCAACCATTGGGCCCATTAGAGAAATCAGAATTGAGTCGTGCTCGTTAGCTAGGTAAGAAAGAACAGAGATGTTTTGTTCTTGTGCCATTGCAAGCTGCTCTGGAGATAGAGACAGAACAACAGAGAATACGAAGAACATTACAAAACCCATTAGCATCATCGCTGCACCACCAGTGATCATGTCAGTTTTCTGTACTGCATTGTCACCGTAGATACGACGTTGTTCTTTAGAGAACTGGCTGATGATAGGGCTGTGGTTGAATGAGAATACGATAATTGGAATCGCTAACCAGATTACAGAAGGCATAGTGCTCCAATCTGGGCTTACAGATACCATTGACGCATTCCACTCAGGAATCAGGTATAGAGATAGTGCTAGTAGAACGAATACTAGTGGGTAAACCATTGCAGAAGTTGCCTTCAGCATTAGCTCTTTACCAAATACTACGCCAGCAGTCATCGCAAGGATTAGGCCACCAGATAGTAACCAGCGTGGAATTGATTCCATACCTAGCTGGTTAACCATGAAAGAATCAACAGTGTTAGTGATACCAACACCATAGATTAGAACGATTGGGTAAATAGCGAAAAAGTAAGCAAAAGTGATGAGGTTCGCACCTGATTTACCAAAATGTTCTTCAACAGTATCTGTGATGTCTGCTTCAGGGTTCTTCGCAGAAAGAACGAAGCGTGCTAAGCCTTTGTGGGCGAACCATGTCATTGGAAGAGCAAGCAGTGCAAGAATGACTAACGGCCAGAAGCCACCAGCACCAGCTTTAATTGGAAGGAATAGAACGCCTGCGCCTACAGCAGTACCGAATAGCGATAATGCCCAAGTAACGTCTTTGTATGTCCATCCTGCTTTTGCAGTTGTAGTCGCTGCAGTGCTTGTAGATGTTTGCATGATTATATATCCAGAGTTAATTACGGAACGGAAATTACGGAACGGGGCGCATTTTCACGATTTCTTACAGGAAAACTTTGATCAAGATCCCGTTATGTAATCACTTGGAATTGCAATACAATTAAAGGTGATCTGGATCACACTAAATGAGAGGGTAATATTAGGGAAAATAGCGTGTCACATTAGATTTGTTAATACCAAAGCTGTTTCGACAGTACCTTTAGCATTTGGGCAGTGGCACCCCAAATTGAATATTTGCTGAATGGAATTGAATAAATATTGTGATTAGCACCTGAAAGAGTGAACCTTTGTGTCCGCATATTCACTGGGTTTAATAAGTAGTCAAGAGGGACCTCGAATAATTCATCGACCTCGTTAGGATCGAGTACTGGCCTATAGTTAGGAGAGATAGTCGATAAATATGGCGTGACAATGTAACCACTAATTGTCGGTAGTTGGGGAAGCTGCCCAATAATACTGTCTCTGTTGCATAAAATACCAGTCTCCTCCCGTGTTTCTCGTAGTGCAGTCTCAATTAAATCAATGTCTTCACTCTCAAAGCGGCCTCCGGGGAAGGCGACTTGTCCTGGATGGTGTTTTAAGTGTTGAGCACGGCGAGTAAAAACGACATTAAAGGTATCATTACGTGGGACGAGAGGGATAAGTACAGCAGCTTGCTTTAAGGTACTAGCAGGTTCTATATGTTGGCGTATGCGTGTTGTATGACTTCTATCGTAGTTAGCCTGAGGAGCTAAAAGAAAGCGGGTAATAAATTGTTGCTGGTCGCTCATAAACTGTCCATAGCGTAAAAGCTTGCTGTCCTACATATAGTAACTATAGCTGTTGAAATACATTATTAAGATGAATTTTCATTTTGGCCAGTATAGTTAATATCGATGGCTTGGTTATTCTTTGAACACCAAAGTTAATGATATCCAAGCTTTTTTAAGTAAAAAACTTGGATATCTAACGTATTCATCTATTCTAGCGTTGGTAATATTTTACTTAGCTTATCCAGTATTTCTTGGTATTCACTGTCAGCCTGACTGTCAGCAACGACACCTCCACCAGCCCATGCATGGATCTTTTGCTGATGAGCAACCAGTGTTCGAATTGTAATACTGGTGTCCATATTTCCACAGCGGCTAATATAGCCAATGCTGCCACAGTAAACGCTTCTACGATGCGGCTCTAACTCTTCGATAATTTCCATTGCACGAATTTTTGGCGCGCCTGTAATCGAACCGCCAGGGAAACACGCACGAAGGAGGTCGGTGGGACTATATTTCGCCTCAAGTTCACCGGTCACAGTGCTTACAAGGTGGTGAACGGCAGGAAAGCTCTCAATACTAAACAGGTAAGGTACACGGACAGATCCTGGTACAGCGACTCGACCGATATCATTACGCAATAAATCGACAATCATTAAATTTTCAGAACGATCTTTTTCTGCTGTTTGTAAATCATTAGCCAGCTCAGCATCGTGTTCAGGGTTACTTGAACGTGGTCGGGTGCCCTTTATTGGTTTCGTCTCAATACGACCGCTGCTGTGTTGCAAAAAACGTTCTGGCGAGACTGACAATACACTGCTGTCATTTGTTCGAATAAAAGCAGAGAACGGCGCACTGTTATGTTGCTCAAGATGACAGTACGCTTCCCACTCATCGCCCTTGTAGTGGGCACTAAAACGCTGCGCAAGGTTGATCTGATAACAGTCACCTGAGAGTAAATACTGTTGAACCTGATCAAACTTGTTGCAGTATTGGGCTTTTTCCATATTTGCAGCCCACTTAGATGTTAATGCAAAGCAAGCAGATTGTTGCTGCACGTTTATTTCCGACTTGGAATAATACGCTTTTTGTTGTTTTTCAAGCCAGGCTTTGCGTTCACTTCCATGCGGGGATATAACATAAAGCTGCTGGGTATGGTGGTCTGCAATCAATGCCCAATCATAAATACCAACAGCCATATCTGCTGTTGCGAGATCGTGTTCTGCTAGCTCTGCGATATGTTCAACACGTCGACCTAGGTCATAAGCAAAATAGCCGACTGCACCACCTAAAAAGGGTACATCTTTGATAGGGTTAATCGTGGGTAACAGCTTTTGCTGAGTTTCTTCTACTAACTCGAAAGGATCATTGGTGCTGATTTTTTCATCACCATTTGAAAATTTAATACGAGTTGTTTCATCTTGTGTCTCTAAAGTGGCTAAAGGATCAGCAACCAAGATATCAAAACGATTATCTGGGTGATCTGATGCCGCAGAGCGTAATATCATAGCCCAAGGCTGGCCCGCCAACGGTTTAAACCACGTTAACGAAGCGTCTTTAGTGTAATTGAGTTGTTCTATAGTCAATTTTGGATGTGATTTACAAATCATTTTCTTTTTTGTGACAGGTGTACGATTGGCGCATGGCGCGAAATTGTCCGCAAGAGTATCATAAACGCAGAATTTAATACGACGCCCAAGGACGTCCTTTGGCCATTATTTTTATTGGATACATAGAAACAATGGTTAACGGAGAATAGCCATGAGGATCATGGCCGCGTGGTTACGTTTTTACCCTGTGCATTTCCCTACATACAGGCGTACTAATCGTGAATCACACCTTACATTGGAAGCATTAAATCGGGCGCCATGGAATGATAATAAATCAACGAGGGCTTTATGACCGTCATCCAAAAACAAGATGTGATCAGTAGTGTAGCAGATGCGCTGCAGTATATTTCTTATTACCACCCGCTAGACTTTGTTCAAGCGCTTGAAAAAGCTTATAACAAAGAGCAAAGCCAAGCAGCAAAAGATGCCATTGCTCAAATTTTGATTAATTCACGTATGTCAGCAGAAGGGCGTCGTCCGATCTGTCAGGATACGGGAATCGTAACGTGTTTTGTTAAAATTGGCATGAATGTACAGTGGGATAGCGATCTTACCGTACAAGAGATGATTGATGAGGGTGTACGCCAAGCATACACCAATCCCGATAACCCGTTACGAGCCTCTGTTGTAGCGGATCCAGCGGGAGCGCGTAAGAACACCCAAGATAACGCGCCTGCTGTTGTTCATATTGATATGGTGCCAGGTAATAAGGTCGAAATTCAAATTGCTGCTAAGGGCGGCGGTTCTGAAAATAAAACGAAAATGGTAATGCTGAACCCATCTGATGATGTGGCTGAGTGGGTAGAAAAAACGGTACCGTTAATGGGTGCTGGTTGGTGTCCACCGGGCATGTTAGGTATTGGCATTGGCGGTACAGCAGAAAAAGCGGCAGTGCTTGCAAAAGAGTCACTCATGGAATCGGTTGATATTCATGAGCTACAAGAGCGCGGCGCGGAAACGGCAGAAGAAAAATTACGCCTAGATATCTTCGAGCGCGTAAACAAGTTAGGTATTGGTGCACAGGGCCTTGGTGGTTTGACAACGGTTGTTGATGTCAAAATCAAAACGGCACCTACCCATGCGGCTTCAAAACCAGTATGTATGATTCCTAATTGTGCAGCTACGCGCCATGTACACTTCACGCTTGACGGCACTGGCCCTGCTGAATTGACGCCACCAAAACTGGAAGACTGGCCTGAAGTCACATGGGAAGTCGGTGAAAGTGTTCGACGTGTAAACGTGGATGAGATTTCTAAAGCTGATGTTCAAGAATGGCGCTCGGGTGAAACAGTTTTACTTTCAGGTAAAATTTTAACGGGTCGTGATGCCGCACATAAGCGCATTCAAGACATGCTAGCGAAAGGCGAAGATTTCCCCGTTGATTTCAATAATCGCTTTATCTATTACGTAGGTCCTGTTGATGCTGTAGGCGATGAAGTTGTAGGCCCTGCTGGCCCAACGACATCAACACGTATGGATAAGTTTACTGACATGATGCTCGAACAAGCGGGCTTAATGGGTATGATTGGTAAAGCTGAGCGTGGGCCTGCGGCCATCGAATCCATTAAAAAGAATAAAGCAGTATACCTAATGGCAGTCGGCGGTGCGGCTTACCTGGTTGCGAAAGCAATCAAGAAAGCACGTGTGGTTGCTTTTGAAGATTTAGGTATGGAAGCTATCTATGAATTTGAAGTCGAAGATATGCCTGTAACGGTTGCCGTTGATGCTGAAGGTGTTAACGCACACCAAACTGGCCCGGATACGTGGAAAGTGAAAATTGCTGAATTCGAAAAAGCATAAATTCTTTCGCATAATTTAGCTGGATAAAAAGGGGCTTCGGCTCCTTTTTTGTTTTTTTAGCTTTATACTAATCACCTGAAAAAACCTCTGTGTTAGTTTATTCCCCCCACAAATATTCCAAAATTCCCCAAATTTAATCCTTATTCTCTGATTTGTTTTGAAATGCTTCTTTACACTATCACCCCATTCAGAAGACTTTGTTAGATTGACTTTCTTATTTAATAAACTGTTTTTGGTCGTATTTTTGTGCTTGTTCGAAAATTAGTCGCAGTTTGTGGGCTATAGTGTAACTAGGTTATTAATTTGTGGTGCTTTTTTATGGTAACCACAGATAGAGGTACATCGCTAAATAGCCATGTGTAGCGATATTCAATAAGTATAAAGATAACAAAAACATATAATTGAGGATTTTATGGGACGCGTTATTTTAGCTACGGCTATGCTATCCCTGTTCATTCAGGGGTGTGGTGACAAGGAAGTTGAAATACCTGAGCCTGAATCTAGGCCAGTTAAGCTTGAAGCCGTTTCTGTTGGTGATAATGAGACTTTTCGTACATTTCCTGCTGTCGTTGAGGCGGGTGATAAAGCCGTTTTGGCGTTTCGGGTTTCAGGACAGTTGAATAAAGTTGAGGCTCACCCTGGTGATTTTGTCAAAAAGGGAGAGGTGCTTGCCCACCTTAATACTGATCAATTGGAGTTACTGTTAGAACAAGCTCGAGCCGATTACGAATTAGCGTATGTACAATATAAACGTGATAAAGAACTGCTAAAAACAAATTTTGTGTCGGAATTGGATTTTGACCGTTCAGAGGCTGAACTTAATCAAGCAAAGGCCGATTTGGATAAAGCTAAAGCGAACCTAAATTATGCGAGCTTGGTTGTGCCTTATGACGGAACGTTATCACTCTCTTTAGTGGAAAACTTTGAGTATATAGCGGCTAAACAACCCGTAATGCATATTCAAAGTGCAGGCCTCATTAATGTTACCTTCCAGCTCCCAGATCAACTCTTTGCTCGCTTTCAACATAAAAGTGACTTCGACCGTGAACCTCGGGTCACTTTTGATACCATCCCGGATCAAATTTTTGACGCGCAATTTAAAGAAATCGATACCGAAGCGGATGAAAAGACCAATAGTTACAAAGTCACATTATTTATGGAACGCCCACAGGGTTACAACTTGTTGCCTGGTATGGCTGGACACGTCAAAGTCTCTATTCCAAGCGGCGGAATGGGCGCGATTCCAAAGCGTGCCATTTTAACTGAAGGTGATAAGACATTTGTCTGGAAAGTGGACGGGCAGGGCATTGTTAGTAAAGTTAGTGTTCAGTTAGATGAAAAGCGGCGTGTATTAAGTGGGTTACAGGATGATGACTTAATTGCTACTTCAGGAGTGACTGGGCTCCAAGAAGGACAAAAAGTTCGTCGATGGGTCAAAGAGCGGGGGCTTTAATATGAAGACATGGACTTTAATGCCTTTAGCCTTTGGAGTGGTCATGGCTTTATCTGGTTGTGATAAAGCTGCTGTAGAGCCTCGCTCTATTATCGCTCCTGTTGCTGTCAGTGAAGTTAGAATCGCGGAAAGTGCACCGCAGCTAACATTTCCAGCTGTAGCTGCCGCGGCAAATAAATCGAGTTTGTCCTTTAGGGTGCAGGGTGAGGTCAGTTTTATTTCAGTACGACCTGGCGATTTTGTAAAAAAAGGGCAGTTGTTGGCGCGTTTAGAGCCGACAGATTACAGACTTGAAGTTGATGATGCACAAGCTAAGTTCAATGTGTCTGATAGTCAGTATCGACGTTCGGCAAAATTGGTTAAGCAAGGTTTTTTACCTCAAGCACAATTTGATGAATTGAAAGCTCAGCGGAGAATTGCAAAAGCCCGTTTGGATTTGGCAAAGCTGAATCTAACGTTTACTGAACTTAAAGCACCATTTGCCGGGGTTATTTCAAGAGTACCGGTTGAACAATTTGAAAATGTTCAGGTTGGTCAAATGGTGATGAACCTACACCTTGCAGATCAAGTCGATATTATTATTCAAGCGCCAGATATGATTTATTCCCAAAGTACAGCTGTAGAAGTTCAGGCTTCTCAACCTGGAGCCAGAATTATATTAGAAGACGGTTCTGAATTTCAGGCAAATTTGAAAGAATTCACAACCGAACCCGATCCAGAGGTTGGGTCTTTTCTTGTGACGTTGACCATGCCTATGCCAAAAGACCGTTTTATTCTTGATGGGATGGCGGTTGAAGTAAAGGCTGATGCACAAAAATTGAAGGTTTATAAACGGGATGAAGTTGTAATCCCGATGGAGGCCATATTTAATGCCGATGGCGATGAGTTGGCGCCTGATAATAAATTTGTTTGGGTTGTTGATAGTGATAATACAGTAATGAAACGGAAAGTGACTACTGACAAAGTTGTGCCTGACGGTGTTCGGTTATTAGACGGCTTAGAATCAGGAGAGCTGATAGTTGTTGAAGGCGTAAATCGGTTACGTGAAGGGCAGTCGGTTACCATCGTAGATAAGGAGGCAGGCTGATTATGAAACAAGATATTGCAGCCTATTTTATACGAAATAAAGTGGTCAGTTGGATGCTGACGTTGATTTTCCTTATTGGCGGAACGATGGCCTTTTTTGGGCTAGGACGATTAGAAGACCCAGCTTTTACCATTAAAGATGCGATGGTGGTTACTGCCTACCCAGGTGCAACGCCACTTCAAGTGGAAGAAGAGGTTACTTATCCTATAGAACAAGCGATTCAACAGCTTATTTATGTTGATGAAATCAATTCTGTCTCAAGCCGAGGACTTTCGCAAATTACGGTGACCATGAAAAATAATTATGGTCCAGATGATTTGCCACAAATTTGGGATGAGCTTCGTCGTAAGGTTAATGATTTAAAACCATCATTACCGCCAGGTGTTCAAGAACCATCGATTATTGATGATTTTGGTGATGTATTCGGCATGTTATTGGCCGTGACAGGGGAAGGCTATAGCTATAAAGAGCTAAATGATTACGTTGATTATTTACGCCGTGAAGTGAGCTTAGTCGAAGGGGTTGGTAAAGTTTCGGTTACGGGTACCCAGCAGGAACAAGTGTTCATTGAAATTTCAATGCAACGTTTGAGCAGTTTAGGTATTTCACCGCAAACAATATACGGGACGCTTGAAACACAAAACTTGGTGACGAGTGCTGGTGCGGTAAGAATTGGTTCTGAATATATTCGAGTACATCCAACGGGCGAATTTAAAAGCGTAGAAGAACTTGGCGATTTGATCATTACTGAAAGTGGTGCCGAGGGCTTAATTTACCTTAAAGATGTCGCCGAAATAAAACGTGACTTTAAAGAAGTACCGGATAACTTGGTGAGCTATAACGGCTCTCAGGCCTTACATGTTGGGATCTCTGCGGTTGAAGGGGTCAATGTTGTCCAAGTAGGTGATCGAGTAGAGCGTAGGCTAAAAGAGCTGAAAGAGCAGCAACCCGTCGGCATTGATATTGGTGTTGTCTATAGCCAACCAACCGAGGTAGATAAATCCGTTAGTGGCTTTATTGTCAGCCTTGGACAAGCGGTTGCAATTGTAATCATTGTTTTGTTGTTTTTCATGGGTGTTCGGTCGGGGATCTTAATTGGGTTAATTTTATTGTTAACCGTTTTGGGCACGTTTGTATTCATGAAATGGATGGCGATTGATTTACAACGGATTTCACTTGGTGCATTGGTTATTGCGCTCGGCATGCTGGTTGATAATGCCATAGTGGTCGTTGAAGGGATATTGATTGGCATGCAAAAGGGGCGAACCCGTGTGCAAGCCGCTTCTGACATTGTGACACAAACCAAATGGCCGTTATTAGGTGCGACCGTTATTGCGGTAATGGCATTTGCGCCTATTGGTTTATCACAAGACTCAACAGGGGAGTATTGTCGAACACTGTTTACCGTATTGTTAGTATCATTGATGCTTAGTTGGTTTACCGCAATATCGTTAACCCCATTTTTTGGTGATTTATTTTTCAAAAAATCAAAAGTTGGTTCTGATGACGACGATGTGGATCCATATGCCGGTAAGTTGTTTGTTTGGTATAAAGCTTTCCTAGAGTTTTGTATGCGACGGGCATGGATGACAGTTATGGTTCTGGTTGTCATGCTTGGGGCAAGCCTTTACGGATTTACCTTACTGAAACAGTCATTCTTTCCATCATCAACGACACCGATGTTTATGGTTGATGTGTGGCTACCAGAAGGCACAGATATACGTGCAACAAATGATACGCTGGGTAAGCTTGAGTCTGTTATCGAGCAAGATGAACGTGTTGACTATGTCAGCTCTAGTGCTGGTAAAGGCACGCAACGCTTTATGTTGACCTATTCGCCTGAAAAAAGTTACTCATCGTATGGTGAATTGATCATTCGGGTAAAGAACTTTGATGACGTACTACCCGTAATGGGTCAGTTGAGTAAAGTACTCGATACCAAACACCCAGAGCTAGATTATAAATTAAAGCAAATTATGCTTGGCCCATCCTCCGGCTCTAAGATTGAAGCGAGATTAGTCGGTCCAGACCCAACTGTTTTACGGACGTTATCTAAACAAGTGGTTGATATTATGAATGCCGACCCTGGTGCCTTTAATATTCGTCATGATTGGCGCGAACGTAATAAGGTACTTGAGCCAGTGTTTAATGAAAGTCAGGCTCGACGATATGGGATCACCAAAAAAGATGTTGATGACTTATTGCAGATGTCTTTTTCTGGGCTGACGGTTGGTGTTTATCGTGATGGTACTAATTTGATGCCAATTGTCGCGCGTTTACCGGATGAAGAACGGGTCGATGTCAGCACCATTGAAGGGATGAAAATCTGGAGCCCTGCTACGCAAGGGTATATACCAATACAGCAAGTGATCAATGGGGTGAATATTCGCTGGGAAGATCCACTGATTGCGAGGAAAGATCGTAAGCGAATGCTGACAGTCATGGCAGACCCTGATCCACTTGGTGATGAGACGGCAGCAACTGTTCAAGCTCGTATACAGACGCAGATTGAATCTTTGGACTACCCTCCAGGCTACTCACTAGAGTGGGGCGGTGAATACGAATCGTCAGCGGATGCAAAGG
The DNA here is from genome assembly GCF_050336695.1 of Photobacterium minamisatsumaniensis. Taxonomy (NCBI): domain Bacteria; kingdom Pseudomonadati; phylum Pseudomonadota; class Gammaproteobacteria; order Vibrionales; family Vibrionaceae; genus Photobacterium; species Photobacterium minamisatsumaniensis. The sequence goes on from NZ_JAKJSI010000025.1 coordinate 29,208, forward strand.
CGTCGCTGTTCCAGACAATGCCGATGGGCTATTTAGTGATGTTTTTGATCACGATATTCCTATTCAATAAAGTGAAAGAAGCTCTCATTGTTTGGGCGACAGTACCACTTGCTGTTATTGGTGTTACCACAGGGTTGCTATTATTGAATACACCGTTTGGCTTTATGGCCTTACTTGGTTTCTTGAGTTTATCGGGAATGCTGGTGAAAAACGGTATTGTACTGCTTGATCAAATCGAAATTGAAATTGCGAGTGGTAAAGAAAAATACCAAGCAGTAGTTGATGCGGCAGTCAGTCGTGTTCGCCCTGTTTGTATGGCGGCAATTACGACGATTCTTGGGATGATTCCACTATTGCCCGATGTGTTTTTTAAGCCGATGGCAGTCACCATTATGTTCGGCTTAGGTTTTGCGACCATATTAACCTTGATTGTGGTTCCCGTATTATATCGCTTGTTCCACCATCTTCGTTTGCCCGAAGATACTGCGGCGGTAACAGCAACACCGGTAACGCAAAACTAATATTGTGTTAGCGTGAAACAGCAAAAAGGGCTTCCGATTGGAAGCCCTTTTTATTGGCAGATCGTGCTAGTGGTTTATTTCACTTGCCACTGAATGTCTTCACCTGCACGGATCGGAACAACAACATCATTACCAAATGACATTGTTTCAGGCACTGACCAGATCTCTTTGCTTAAGGTAATGGTGTCAGCATTACGCGGAAGGTTGTAGAAATCTGGGCCATTAAAGCTCGCGAAGGCTTCTAGTTTATCTAGTGCGCCAGCTTGCTCGAATACCTCAGCATACAGCTCAATTGCCGCGTGGGCAGTATAAGAACCTGCACATCCACACGCTGACTCTTTACGATCTTGTGCGTGAGGTGCAGAGTCAGTACCAAGGAAGAACTTAGGGCTACCACTTGTTGCAGCTTCTACAAGTGCTTGCTGGTGGATATTTCGCTTAAGAATTGGCAAACAGTAGTAATGTGGTCGAATACCGCCAACCAACATATGGTTACGATTGAACATTAAGTGGTGAGCTGTAATGGTTGCACCAACATTTGGCCCAGCGTTGTTCACAAACTCGACTGCATCTTTAGTTGTGATGTGTTCAACCACGATTTTCAGGTTAGGCATTTTCTTAACAATAGGGCTTAGTACTGTATCTAAAAATGCTTTTTCACGGTCGAAGATATCAACATCATGAGTTGTTACTTCACCGTGGATAAGTAGCAACATACCTTCTTGTTCCATTGCCTCAAGCGTAGGAATTAGCTTATCAATGGAAGTCACACCAGAATCAGAGTTCGTTGTTGCCCCTGCAGGGTATAGTTTTGCCGCATAGATATGGCCAGTTGCTTTAGCTTTGCGGATTTCGTCAGGGGTGGTGTTATCAGTGAGGTAAAGTGTCATGAGAGGAGAGAAATTGCCTTGCGGCTTTTCGGCTAGGATGCGATCTCGATATGCCAGAGCCAACTCAGTGTCAGTAACCGGTGGAACCAAGTTCGGCATAATGATTGCTCGTCCAAGGTATCGGCTTATATCCCTAACGGTATCATTTAAGACTTCACCGTCGCGAAGGTGCGTGTGCCAATCATCAGGACGTGTAATCGTAATAGTCGTCATTGTTGCTTCCCTCCAAAAAAATTCGACCGATTCTAAAATCTTAACGAGATGAAGTAAAGGATAGGCTTCAAACATTCTGCCTATTTGATTACCAAAGAGGTAATCGATTGCTTTTGTGTAGCATATAAATGCTTAATGAAGAGTAAAAGAAAAGCCAGTGGAAAATCGACTGGCTTTGTTCATGAATATCGAGGTGGTTAAATTAGCACTTATAATTTAAATCGATGTACTAAATCATGCTGCTGATGAGACAAGGTATCAAGTTTGGCGCTAGCCTCTGCAACTTCTTCCATCGACATAAAGTTTGAATCCGCAATATGGCTAATATCAGCTAATGTACGAGCAATCTCGGTAGTGGTACTGCGCTGCTCTTCAGCGGCTTCAGCGATGTGGGTACTCATTTGGCTAATTTCATAAATTATCGCCTGAATTTCTTCCATTGCACTATTTGCCTCGGAAGCTTGATTGATGCTATTCCCCATTTCACTGACACATGACTGCATGACAGTCACGGCTTGACCTGAACTCGATTGCAAGCTTTGGATCATCTGTTCAATCTCAGAGGTTGAATCTGTCGTGCGTTTAGCCAGCACCCTGACTTCATCGGCAACCACGGCAAACCCACGTCCTTGATCGCCCGCTCGTGCGGCTTCTATAGCGGCATTCAAGGCTAATAAATTGGTTTGGTCGGCAATGTTTCTGATGACGTCAAGAATTGAGCCTATATTGCTGCTCATTTCTTGGAGCTTAGAGACGGCATTCACCGACTTGTCTAATCGTTCAGAAAGCTGATGTGCGGTATTAATATTACGACTCATGACTTCTCGGCCAGTGTTAGAGGCCCGCTCAACCTCATGTACACGCTCCATCGTACTTTGTGCGCTACGTGATACATCAGTCACCGATTGTTCCATCTCTGTCATGGCTGTTGCCACTGACGCTGTTTGATGGCGCTGTTCGTTTAGACGATTTTTGGCTTCAGTTGTTGTGGTTTGGTTCTCTTCTGCGACGGTGGTTAGATCGCCTGAGGCTTGGGTGATTTTGCCTAAAATTTCTTGCAGGTTATCAGCAAGCATATTGATGTAACTACCCAATTTACTGAACTCAACAAATTGATTGATATCACTACGTTTAGTCATATCACCATTGGTTAATGCCTCAAGTGTTTTTAAGGTAGCGTTCAATGGGCGACGAACACTTTGTGCTAAATACCAGCCAATGAAAATGGCAAATATTGTTGCAGCTAGACCGATTAAAATAGCGCGATTATAGCCTTGCTCATAAGCATTATCGGCATTAATAATGGCTTGATCCATTAGGTTATTCGCTTGAATACCAAAACTATCGAGAATTAATGTTGCTTGGTCAATTTCAGCGGCAAGCGTGGCAATATTGGTATAAAGGCGGCTACGCGCATCAATATATTGAAAATGGGCATCCAACACACCACCATTTTGACCGATGTCTTTATTATATTGCTCTATATCCTTATCAAAGATTGCATTTAACTCAGGCATGATGGAAGTCAATGAGCGATATGCGTTCTTGAGGTGGTTAACATAGAGTTTGTTATCCCTTACGGCTTTGTTGATGATGGTCAGATCATCGGTAGCAAGGGCATCTGAAGTAATGGTTTCTGTTTGTTGGAGTTTGATGAAGTAGTTTTTAGCGATCATTTTGACGGAAATGCTTTCTTGTTCGTCAACATAATCTTTCATTCGAAGGTTTAAGCTATTGTGTAGGCGTTGAAACCGTCGCGCAGACTGCTGTCGCTCACCTTGTGCGAGCAATTGTGTTCGGTAGTTACCCATAGCCGTATGAGACTCGCGGAAGTACCGCTCTTCAAGCGCAATTAATTCTTCAAGTTGACCGCTCAGTGCGCTGTTGCCCTGTGTGATAGCGATTAGCTCTTCAAGCGACGCAAGAAAACTATTATGTGCAACCGTAAAATCGGCCTCATAAGCATCCATTCTTTCCGGTTGCTGAGTTGTCAGAAAATCTTTGAATATTTTATCGGCAGAAAGGAGGCGCACACTGACTTGATTAGAGAGTGAAACCAAAGGTAATGCATCGGTTGTGACGTTTTCAAGTTGCTGGTGAATACGGTTTGTCCCATCCAGCATAGTCATGATTGTGATAGCAAATAAAAGAACCATCACAGCAAAGCCGGTATACATACGTCGTATTACAGAGGTTTGTTTCGTTGTCTTCATAATATCCCTAAATAATAACAAGTAAGTGACAGCTGAACTTACTTAACTAACTGTAATACGAAGTTGTTATTATGGTATTGGTCTTCGTACAAAGTGTGATGCTGAAAATTTAAGCAGCAAAATAAGCAGCATCAGTTGTGGCAAAAATGACCCTAAAAGCACAAATTAGACGTGGCTGGCATAGGGTATAGCGTCTAATCATAAATGAATATGCTTCTTACAGTCTTTGACCGCTGCATCAAAAAATAACTTCTAAGATAAATAAATCACTGGAAAAGTTGTTTAAAACAGTGTTCAATATTGCTCTGGTGAATGGAGTCAAGCATACTGGTTAGTAAGGAAAAACCTTAGCTAATTAAAATGGAGCATGTTATGGCTGAAGAGACCATTTTCAGTAAAATTATTCGCAAAGAAATCCCTGCCGATGTTTTGTATCAAGATGACTTAGTAACGGCATTTCGTGATATAAACCCTCGTGCACCAAGCCATATCCTTATCATTCCTAATAAATTAATCCCAACGGTGAATGATGTTGAAGCGGATGATGAGTTAATGATGGGGCGTTTATTTACGGTAGCTCGCAAGCTGGCAGAAAAAGAAGGCATTGCAGAAAATGGTTACCGTTTGATCGTCAATTGCAATCCACATGGTGGTCAAGAGGTGTATCATATTCATATGCACCTGCTTGGTGGTCGTCCATTAGGGCCAATGTTAGTTGGCTAATTCACTTCATTTGGTGAATGTCTAACCAAACGCAGATGGTAGCGTTTAGTTGGTGGAACTTACGTCTAAGAATAAAGTCTGAGTGGCAGGGACTTCTGATCAGAAGGACTAGAAGGTTTGTTCATTTTTCTCGTATGACCCAGTCAGTACGAAAAGGTAAGTAGGCTTTGCTCTTGGGCTTTTTTATAAATAGTGGTTGATGACAAAATGTTGAAGCATGCCGTTGTTGCGGTTTTATCTCTTAGTTTAATGGCGTGTGCGAACTTATCTACACAAAGCTTGTTTAGCCATTACAGTGCTGCCAATAGTAAGGCTCATCAGGCAATGCAACAGGGCCGCTATCAGCAGGCACTGGAGGCATTACCTGATGCGCCTGCAGGCGATATTTTAGATGGCATGGAAAAAGGGCGCGTAGGCTTTGTTGCAGAGCAGTACCCCCAAAGCTTTACGGCATTACAGCAATCCGATCAGGCGGTAAAAGAGCAGCAAAGACAGGCTGCAATCCAAATATCTGAGGGCTTTAATCAAGCGGGTGCATTATTGACGAATGACAATATGATCACCTATCAGCCAGCAGACTATGAATTGGGCTTTTTGCACCTGTATTTGGCACTGAATTACCTACAGAGCCGAGACTTAGAAGGGGCACTTGTTGAAGTACGCCGTGCCAACATGGTGCAAGAGGCAGCCAAAAGATACCGTGATGCCGAGCTTCGCAAGGCGGAAGAAGAAGCTCAGCGAAAAGGAATGGATCAAAATTTAGGGGCGGTATTAGCGCGTTACCCTAATGTTGGGAATAAGCTAGGCAATATCCAAAATGGCTATTTATTCTATTTTTCTGGTGTGTTGTATGAGGCGGATGGTGATTTAAATAGCGCCTATATTGACTATAAGCGTGCTTTAGCCGTTGCGCCTGATAACCCATATGTTGCAGATACCGTATTGCGCCTAGCGACAAGAATGGGGATGTCGAGCGATCTACAAAAATTGGAAGCGAGATATGGTGAATATCAAGCCCCTGATCGTAACAGCGGGAGGGTAGTGATATTCGATGAGCAAGGCGTTGTAGCCGCAAAAGAGGGGTGGCGTTTACCGCTATGGCTCCCCGATAGCCGCGGTAATGGTGTGATATATAACCTTGCACTGCCTTATTACCAAACACCAGTGAAACCGAAGTTTTCGCCATTGCTGATGGATAAACAACCTGTTTCATCAAGCGCGTTAACTGATGTTAATGGCATGGCGCAGTACAGTTTAAGTGAAGATCTTCCTGTTATTGTTTTACGCCAAGCGTTACGTGTTGTGGCGAAAGATCAAGTCAGGCAATCAGCAGCCAAGCAAGGCAATGATGTCGGAAATGTGCTGGCTAATATTTTTAATACATTAACTGAACAACCGGATACTCGTAGCTGGCAAAGTTTACCGGCCAGTGTCGCTGTCTCACATAGCATGATGTCACCAGGGAAACATAGTCTTTCATGGAATGGTCATCAGATCGATGTAAACGTTATTGCTGGACGGACGACGATGGTATGGGTATCACGGCAAGGAAACCAACTGACTGGTTGGTCAGTGCTACTAGGAGATAGCTAATGAGAATATTGATCATTTTGTTCATGGTAATAGGCATTTCAGCTTGTTCAACAGCTTCATCTGGAATCAGTATTGAAAGCAGCAACCAAAATGTGGTTATTGGCAATAATGATTTGGCCAATCGAATCACAATAGAAAGAGCACATGTTTCATCTGCCAATGGATTACTGAAGGCTGGTGTGCCAGTGACGAGCAAGATCGATTCAGATTTAAAATTGCAGTACCGGTTTTATTGGTATGATGCGCAAGGGTTAGAAGTTGCTGGAAGTGATTCTCCATGGCGTCAATTTGTTTTACATGGCAAAGACACTATGACATTACAAGCGGTCGCAAGAACGCCGCAAGCAACGCAATATCGTGTTTATATCCGTAAAGCGACTTATTGATTAAGGTAGAGCGGTTGATCTACTAATTTAAAAATGAAGGTAAGAAAATGAAAAAAAGCGTGATTGCGTTATTGGGTGTTGCCGCATTGATGGGTGGCTGTGCGCAAAAGGTAAGTTATGGCGATGCTCAGGAAGCGGAAACGACGACCATTGAGTTTGGCTCAACAGACTTGCAAAAAATTGCTGAAGAAATGACAGATAGTATGTTGTCATCTGGTTCTGTCGCTTATATTACGGGTAATAACCAGCGTCCAATTATTGTGGTTGATGGCATTAAGAACAAAACAAGTGAGCATATTGATACCGAGTCTATTACTGACTCAGTAAGTACTCGCCTTTTAAACTCGGGTAAATTCCGTTTTGTTGATATGACGCGTGTAGAAGCTGTTCGTAAGCAGCTGAACTTCCAAAATAACGATGAGCTTGTGAATCAAAGTACTGCTATTCAATTTGGTAAAATGGTTGGTTCGGAATACATGCTGTATGGCAACCTCTCGAGCATCGTAAAGTCTGCCGGTAGTGATAAAGATGTTTACTACAAAATGACTATGCGTTTGATGGATTTGGAAACAGGCTTAATTGAGTGGGCTGATGAAACTGAAATCCGTAAGCAAGAATCAAAAAGCTTGCTTGGCTGGTAGTTGAATCAGCACAATTAGCTCATTGGTACCCCTTCAGGCAATGCAAAGGAATAGAACGTTGTTAGATGCTTTAACTGAAGTATTTCTTACCGGCTTGCCTGAATACCAATTAGTTACGGCTAAACCATTGGATGGTGGTTTAAGTAACCGTTGCTGGTACATTGAGTTAAAGCATCGCCACACTGGTTGTAATCATCAATTAGTGTGGCGACCTACTTCCTCTGCTACATCGGCATTCGCCTTATCCCGTCAACATGAGTACCAGCTACTCACGGGAATACCGGCTCAGCTAGCCCCACAACCTTTTGCACTGCTTAACGATGGTTTATTGGTTGAGTGGGTACGTGGTGAGACGGCGACTGACGCATTACCAAGTAAAAACCTGATTCAGTTACAAGTCGCAATACATCAACTTCCGGTGCCAGCATGGCGTTTAGACGTGCGTGAGAAGGCTGCGCATTATTGGTCGCAGATACCGTCAGACGTTAAAGATGATACCTTGCAGGCCATTTATCGCTATTTTCAAACTCAATCACCTAAGCAATGGTTTTCTGATACCTGCTGCCATCACGATTTGGGTTGGTACAATGTCATAATTCAGCCCGGTGGTTCAGCGAAGGTGATTGATTGGGAGTATGCTGCAGCTGGAGATCCGGCATTAGATCTCGCTTTAACAATTACGTCTAATCAGTTGGATCCGAATATGGCAATTGGACACTACTGTCAGGCTATTGGCTCGAACGAAGTAAAGCGTTGGCAGCAAGCTGTTGCAGCTTGGCTTCCATGGTGTGATTTCCTTGCAATGCTATGGTTTTATGTGGGTTGTCGTCTTTGGCAAGATACCAGTTATGCAGTAGAAGCTGAGAAGTTAAAGCAACATCTTATTTCAAAACTGCAATATATTGATTAAATAAACCTTTTCTATATTAGCTAGTCTAAACTTCTAACGGTTTACTTAGTACGGAGTCGAAAGATGGTGAGAATGGTCCCACAGCTAGCTGCTATGTCTTTGACTTTGCTCTTGCTCGGCGGGTGTGCCACACGTTTAGCATATAATAATCTGGATTTCTGGATTAGCTATAACCTTTCGAACTATGTCAGTCTCGATAGCCACCAAGAATCATTGCTGGATAACGGGCTTGAAAAAGCACTGCAAATTCACCGTCGTCAAGCCCTTCCCAAAATTCATCATGGTATTGATCAGTTGCTGGCTGATTTAAAAATGCCGTTGTCATATGGCCAAGTTCGGGGCTATTACACGCTATTTAACGGACTAGGTAAGGAATCTTCGGCAATATTGGCTAAACCGCTCGCAGGCATGCTCTCAGGATTAAGTGATGCACAAGTTGCAGAACTCGACCAGAAAATCGAGGGGCGATTAAATGAGGTAAAGCAAGAGCGGCAGGCACTTACCGCGAGTCAAAAACTGTCCAAGCGGACTGAACGGCTTGAAGATTTTACTCAAGATTGGATTGGTACATTAAGTACAAAACAAAAAACGCTGTTGCAAGAACTGGCTGGCTACCAACTTGAAATGGAACCGGTATTCCTTGCGATTCGTCAGCATTATTTAGATAGTTGGCGAGAGCTAATGAAGCAGAGGTCTCTCCCTTCGTTTGAGTATCAATTTAGTCAGTTGTTGCAAAAAATGGTCTCTCTGGATAACGCTTCCTATCAATCTGACATTAATTTTTACCTTAATCGCCGCTTTGAGTTAATGCGGCGGTTGAACCATACGCTCACAGAAAAACAGCGTGAGAAGTTGGCGAGTAAGCTAACAACATTAAGAAAAGATATCGCTGTATTGATTAACCAGTAGGAAAAAGAGATTAAGTGATGTTTTTGACTTTTAAACCCTACAAAACGTGTTAGATTAAGTTCAAAGAAATGTTATTAGAGCATTACGAAAAGGCAGATGGTTTTCTTCATTGAGATAGACTAAAAGACCAGATGCTAAGCGTTGATCACGACAGGGAGAAAAGATGATTATTTACCTACATGGCTTTGACTCAACAAGCCCCGGTAATCATGAAAAGGTACTACAGCTGCAATTTATTGACCCTGATATTCGTTTCGTGAATTACAGCACGCTTCATCCCAAGCATGATATGCAGCATTTATTAAAAGAAGTGCACAAGCTAAAGGAAGAATCAGCAGATGAATATCCGTTGATTTGTGGTGTTGGCCTCGGTGGATATTGGTCAGAGCGTATCGGTTATTTGTGTGGGATCAAACAGGTTATTTTCAATCCAAACCTGAATCCAGAACGCAATATGGAAGGACGTATTGACCGCCCTGAGGAATATGACGATATTTCGACTAAGTGTGTGACAGGTTTTCGTGAAAAAAATGCAGGTAATTGCCTTTGCATACTTTCAACTAATGATGAAGTGTTAGATAATCATCACACAAAAGATGCACTTGGTGATTTCTACGATATCATCTGGGATGAGAACGAAAGTCATAAATTTAAAAAAATCTCACAGCATCTAAAAACAATAAAAGCATTCAAAGAAACACTTTAACCTCCTACCTTACTGCAGACGGTTCTTGCCGTCTGCTCAATAACATCAATAGAAGAGTATCTTGTGTTGCACCTTGTTGCGTAAGGTGCTGTTCTATTGGTATTAGTCAGTCAGCCAGTACATTACTATCTTCATTTTATGGATGAAACGTAGCTGTAAGGTTCTGAGCAATAAAATTTATATAARATAAGAGGAAGACATTGTGACGCGAATTATCGTAGTAGGCGGTGGCGCCGGCGGTTTGGAGCTTGCGACGAGGTTAGGTCGTACCCTTGGCCGTAAACGACGTGCGAAAGTAACACTCGTTGACCGTAAGGCAAGCCATTTATGGAAACCGCTATTACATGAAGTAGCAACAGGATCGCTGGATGCGGGGGTTGATGCTTTAAGTTATCGCGCTCATGCTAAAAACCATTATTTTGACTACCAAATGGGTAGCCTTCATGATATCGACCGCGAGCGTAAAGTCATTAAATTGTCGCCGTTGTATGATGAGCATGATGAACTGTTGATGCCTGAGCGTGAGCTTGAATATGATGTCTTGGTAATGGCAATTGGCTCGACATCCAATGATTTCAATACGCCGGGTGTTAGAGATAATTGTATTTTCCTTGATAGCCCTGAGCAAGCACACCGTTTCCGTACTGAAATGAACAACCAGTTCTTGAAACTACATGCTGATAAAAACCAAAAGACGGTTGATATTGCGATTGTAGGTGCTGGCGCAACGGGTGTAGAGCTCTCGGCTGAACTTCATAACGCAGTACAAGAGCTTAAAAACTATGGCTTTGGTGATCTCGATAGTTCACGATTAAATGTTAACTTGGTTGAGGCGGGTGAGCGTATTCTTCCGGCATTGCCCCCACGCATTTCATCAGCCGCACACAGTGAGTTGACGAAGTTAGGTGTGAATGTTCGTACTGCGACAATGGTAACAAAAGCAGATGAAACAGGCCTAACAACCAAAGATGGTGATCATATTCCGGCTCAGATCATGGTGTGGGCTGCTGGTATTAAAGCGCCTGACTTTATGAAAGATATCGCAGGGCTTGAAACTAACCGTATTAATCAGCTTGTGGTTAAGCCGACGCTGCAAACAACACGTGATGATGATATTTATGTCATTGGCGATCTGGCCTCTTGCGTACAAGAGGACGGCAGTTTTGTTCCACCGCGTGCGCAGGCTGCACACCAGATGGCAAGTCGCTGTTTTTACAATATTGTAGCTAAGATTACTAACCGTGATCAAAAGCCCTATGTCTACAGCGATCATGGCTCGTTAGTGTCTTTAAGCCGTTTTTCTACTGTTGGTAGCTTGATGGGGAACTTGACCAAAGGCTCGATGATGGTCGAGGGACGTATTGCACGTATTGTGTATATTTCGTTATACAGAATGCACTTGGTTGCCTTACACGGTGTCTTTAAAACTGGCTTAATGATGCTAGTAGGACGAATTAACCGTGTCTTACGACCAAATCTAAAGCTACACTAATCGGTAACTGACGATACGGACATGTATTAAAAGGACATAAATAAGATGTTTTTATTATTTGATGTATTTGGAGCTAAGCTATCTGTTCAGCGAAAAGACGGCTTTTGGTTATTGTTCAAAGAATCAGATACCGCAATGCGCGCCCGTATTTATGATGTTGTGATTCCGCCTGAACTGGAAGAGACTGATCTTGCCGTCTACCTTGCTGATATTTATCACGAGAATGCGACGCTAGAGCGATCCGATGTTAAACGATTGAATTGATTTGTTGCTCAATGAGTCAGAGTAAATAAAAACCGCCGAATGGCGGTTTTTTTATTTACGATATCATTGACTGAATTTAGTTGATTTTAAACAGTTCAACATCAAAGATAAGAACAGAGCCTGCCGGTATGCCACCTACACCGCGATTGCCATAAGCGAGATCAGCTGGAACGAAGAAACGAGTCTTTTCGCCTTCCACCATTAATTGTACGCCTTCAGTCCAACCTTTAATGACTTGATTCAAGCCAAACTGAATGGTTTCACCGCGGTCAACAGAGCTGTCGAAAACCTTACCATCAATTAATGTACCGTGATAATGAACGGTCACTTTATCTGATGCTTTAGGGTGCTCTGTGCCTGTGCCTTCTTGCAGTACGAGGTACTGAAGGCCGGATGCCGTTGATTTAACCCCGTCTTGTTCTAAGTTACTTGCCAGAAACTCTTCACCAATTTTAACATTCTCAGCTGCTGACTGCTTGTTGCTAGAAGAGCGCTGCATAAAGAAAATAACAAGACCAATGATGGCGATGGTAAGAATAATTTTGAACACGTTTGAACTCCGTTAAAGCAATGAAGACTAATTTTTTACTTACAAGAACAATATAACAGATTATCCCTAAGTAACTTATTTAGTGGTTTATTTGTTACGAAATATCGGTTGGAATGAGTGAAAAAAGGAGTCCATTGATAGGCTCGTTATTTTCAATCACACGATTTCTTGCTGTACATTCAAATTTGGCATTACAAGCAAGTGCCGTGCGTTGACTGGCAAGATTACCTAAATGCGTCACAATTTCTAGCCGAGTTAGCTTTACCGTGGTAAAAGCGAAGTGAGCGACAGCGTGGCAAGCTTCTGTTGCAAACCCTTGCTGTTGTGCTGAACATTTTACCCAGTAGCCGAGCTCTGCAGAGTTAGTTTGATCTGAAAGGTTGCTGAGTGAAATGCTGCCAATAAACTCATCGTTGTCTTGGCGGAAGATGGCAAATTCATAACTGATGTCGTAGAGCCAATTTTGCTGGCTAGCATGTATCCATTCATGAGCATCATGTTGGTCATACTGGTTAGAACACCAGGGTAACCAACGAGCGAGCTTCTCACCGGAATCATGAATTGCCTCAACTAACTCAAGCAGGTCGGCGTTTTTATATGGTCGCATTTTCAGTCGTTCTGTAATCAGCTCATGATCCGCTTTCATCGTTAGGCTCTTTTGGCAAGATTCGCCTTAGTGTGATACGGCAATTGAGGTGTTGCAAGATGCAGGGTGAAAATGTGTGAGTAGAAAAAGAAACGGGCAGCCAGATAGGCCGCCCGTTACGCGTAGATTTTTTCTCGTAGCGATTAATTATCGATACGGCGAATCTGGATGACCATGCCCATTAGAGGGTGGTCAATATAATGTGTTTCACCACTACGCATTTGTCGTTGCTGATCGAAACGGTAAGATTTTAAGAACTCTTCCACTTCAACTTTGTTTTGTACTGCCTGCAAGTGACCGACCTGAACATTACTGTCAGCCAGTAATGGGTCAGTATCTTCGAGTGATTCTGTACCAACAATGACCTCACGTCGTCCAGGCTCTCTTAAATCAACGTTAATATCGGTAAACAGATAATGCTGAACATAGACACGGATCATACCTTCAAGCTCGTATAAAGGCTGATTCTTAGCTTCATCAAGGTTCTGCGAACTACTGCCGAACTCTTCTTCATCAAAAGATGTAGCGTTAGGCTGGTTATCTGCCGATATGACAATGCCATCAGTACCCGCTTCGATATCACGGCGTTGTTGCTCAGCTTTCGACGTACCATCTGGAAGGTATTTATCTGAAAAATCCTTACCAGCAGTAAGATAAAATTTAGGTGCTGCCGCTCGGCTTAGATCGCCCTGACGCCAGCCAAAGTGCGCTAAAGGCGTAAAACCAGCATGGCCTTTTAACTTGTTATACTGTGAATTCAACTGGAAGTTAGAAGGGGACATCAGGCTGATCCCTTTTGCTTTCAGTCGAGCGCTATCACCAAAAGACATCGTTCCTTTCAGGTTGATGGGCTTTTGTTGGTCGGGCCAAGATTCATTGACTTGCTCTGGCGCGATATTACGCTTGAACATAATCACTTCGATATCAAATTGTCTCGCCGCTAAACTTGGCCAGCTTATGGCTAAGAGCAGCAAATAAATCAGTTTTTTCAAGATAATACTCCGCACTTTAATGCCGTCTATTATAGAGTGTTTTCTGCTAACTTTGTTAAAAGTCCGTCAACATACTTAATCCGATCTTTACGATCACTCATTGGCGCCATGACTTTGAGTTTAGTTGGGCCTTCCATTCGGTAATGCTGGGGCTGTGATTGCAATAAGCTCACAAGGAACCCAGGGTTGATAGCTGCATTTTGATTAAACTCAATAAATCCGCCTTTTTCACCAGCTTCAACTTTCCGTACGCCAAGGCCTGCCGCTTTTAACTTCATTCTGTTAACGGTTAGCAGGTTATTAGCGGACTCTGGTAATAAGCCAAAGCGGTCAATTAGCTCTACTTTTAATTCATTTAGGGCTGTTTCATTTTCAGCGCTTGCAATGCGTTTGTACAGTGACAGTCGGGTGTTGATATCTGGAATGAAGTCATCTGGCAGCAGAGCAGGTAGACGAAGCTCTATCTCGGTTTGCTGTCGAAGAAGATCATCGAGTGATGGCTCTTTTCCTTCTTTCAGTGCTTCTACTGCTTGTTCTAGCATTTCCATAAATAAACTAAAACCAACAGATTGGATCTGCCCGCTTTGATCGTCACCTAATAATTCACCAGCACCACGAATTTCAAGGTCATGTGTAGCCAGTGTAAAGCCTGCACCTAAATCTTCAAGGGATGATATTGCTTCAAGACGTTTCACGGCGTCTTTGGTCATACGTTTAGGGTGCGGTGTCAGTAGGTAAGCATAAGCTTGGTGGTGCGAGCGACCCACACGGCCACGTAGCTGATGTAATTGGGCGAGGCCAAGGTGATCGGCACGGTTAATAATGATTGTATTAGCGGTTGGAACATCAATACCCGTTTCAATTATTGTGGTACACACTAGTAGATTGAATCGCTGGTGATAGAAATCACTCATGATTTTTTCAAGTTCGCGTTCGCGCATCTGACCGTGAGCAAAAGTGACGCGAGCTTCAGGTACTAACTTGGCCAAGTCTTCTGCCATTTTTTCGATGGAGTCGACTTCATTGTGCAAAAAGTAAACTTGCCCACCACGCGTGATTTCTCGTAAAACCGCTTCACGTGTTACGGCATCATCGTTTTCTCGTACAAAGGTTTTGATGGCTAAGCGTCTTGCGGGCGGTGTTGCTATGATAGAAAGATCACGCATACCACTCATCGCCATGTTTAGTGTACGAGGAATTGGTGTGGCTGTAAGAGTTAGGATATCAACATCAGCTCTAATGGCTTTTAGCTTTTCTTTTTGGCGGACCCCAAAGCGGTGCTCTTCATCAACAATCAGCAAGCCGAGATCATAGTAGCTAATTGAGGCGTTAAGTAGTTTGTGTGTACCGATAAGAATATCGATTTTGCCTTCAGCCATGTCAGCTAAAATTTGCTTTTGCTCTTTTGCCGTTTTAAAGCGAGATAGCACCTCGACTCGAATTGGCGTATTTGCAAAGCGATCGCGGAAGTTTTCGAAGTGTTGCTGGGCCAGTAGCGTCGTAGGGACAAGGACGGTTACTTGCTTGTTATTATCAACAGCGACAAAAGCAGCACGCATGGCAACTTCTGTTTTACCGAAGCCAACATCACCACACACGAGACGATCCATCGCTTTTGCCTGACACATATCAGACAGTACTGCATTGATTGCCAAGGCTTGATCATGAGTTTCTTCAAACGGGAAACCAGTGCTGAAATCAGCATAAGCTTCACGGTCAAGGTCAAATTTGAAGCCGGATTTCATCTCACGCTGAGCATAGACATCTAATAACTCTGCGGCGACATCTCGCACTTTTTCCGCAGCTCTCTTGCGTGCTTTTGTCCACGTTTCGCCACCTAGCTTATGGAGGGGAGCCGTTTCGTCAGCACCGCCAGAATAGCGGCTGATCAGGTGTAGTGACGCAACGGGTACGTATAGTTTGGCACCACCATGATATTCAAGGGTAACGTATTCTGTTTTTAGCCCACCGGCTTCCAGCGTTTGCAGCCCAAGGTAGCGGCCGATACCGTGATCAATATGCACGACAGGTTGACCAACTTGCAGTTCGGCAAGGTTACGGATGATAGTATCGGCATTAACGGTTTTTTTGTCTTCACGGCGACGGCGCTGGACAACGCGCTCACCCAAGAGATCACTTTCACAAATAAAGGCAACTGCGGGTTCGGCAAGAATAAAACCTTGCTCTGTTGCACCAATTACCAAACTAAATCGTTCTGGTGTTTGTACCGCTTCTGTGAGTGTTGAGCAAACCATTGGCCGTAACTTAATCCGTGCCAGCAGGTCAAGCAGTGCTTCGCGGCGACCTTCTGATGCAACAGAAAAAATAATTTTGCCATCAAAGCTTTCAGAAAAACGGCGTAGCTCGGCGAGTGGCTCTTTTAACTGATGATTGATGGTTATTTCTGGTATAGGGCTCAGCGCAGGGTTAAAACGGCCTGCTTTTTCTGGCTCGACGTCTTGGCGGATACGCACTTGTGGTAGCGTTTTGAAACCCGAAAACATTTCATCTTTCGTTAGCCATAGTTCTCGAGGAGCCAGTAATGGGCGTAACGGGTCAACTTTCCGTTGTTCGTAGCGATACTCGGCATCACTGAGGAAATGGTCGACTGCAGGCTCTAGGTGACCAATCGTCACCAGCAAGCTGTTATCAGGCAGGTAATCAAATAACGTTTCAGTGTGTTCAAAAAATAAAGGCTGCCAGTACTCTATACCTGCAGGCCAAGTACGTTTACTGACCTGCTGATAAATAGATTCGGGTTCACGACGGGCTTCAAAACGCTCACGCCAGCGCATACGAAAGTTTTCAACCGCAATTTCATTGGTTGGAAACTCATGCGCTGGTAATAAATTAATGTTATTTATTTCACCTGTTGAACGCTGATTTTCAGGGTCAAACTGGCGAATTGAATCAACTTCATCATCAAAAAAGTCAATGCGATAGGGTTGATTGCTGCCCATAGGAAAAAGGTCAACTAAAGAGCCTCTACTCGCATATTCACCATGCTCCATGACTTGATCAACATGACGGTAGCCAGAAGCCTCAAGCTGAAGTCGTAGCTTATCAAGCGACAGGCGATCGCCATTGGTGACGAGTAATGCATGCTGGTGGATGAATTCTTGGGGTGAAAGGCGTTGTAGCAATGTGCTAATCGGTACCAACATCACGCCAGATTGCTGAGTGGGCAGCTGATAGAGACGCGATAAGCGATCAGAGATAATATCTTGGTGTGGCGAGAAATTATCGTAAGGTAGTGTTTCCCAGTCTGGGAATACACTGACCTCTTGCTCAGTAAATTGGCTGACTTCTGATTGTAGTCGTAATGCCGTCTGAGTATCTGGCACGACAACTAATAATGGACCGGCGTGTTCATGCGCCAGTTCAGCGATAGAAAGTGCAAGTGCAGCACCAGTAACATTACCAACAAAGCGGCTATCGCCTTGTTTGGTTGGTAATGGAAGAGAAAGAATAGAATGTGCTTTCATGATAATTATTGGCTTTCTGATCGCTGTTGGGCGCGTTGGCGCAAGATTTTTTGTTGGAAATGAAGGGCTGCACGAATGAGCAGATCCCGGTCATCTTCCTGTAAACGAGTGTATTTCAGTGTAATCTCAAACTGTTCATTTTGCTCACCGCATTCGACAACATCGGCATAGGCATATATTGCGGCTGCAGGGTTATCAAGAAACAACTTCACTCTTACTGCTGACCCCTCAACTAATGCTGTGGCATTAGAGTATGAGAGCCGGCTTGCACCAAAAGATGTGGTGATATAGCGCAGGGCTGGATCATTTTGCTGTGAAAGTACATAAGACAGTAACAGGTTAATTTTATTGTTTTGTGCTGTTAAGTACGTGGTGAGTGCTTGTTGATCGCTATTATTTAAGGTGTTTAAAGCGCGATCAAGGTTGTCATCTAAACCATTACACTCACTGGCAACACGAAATAAAGGCGGTATTTCGAGGCTGAAGGTGTGTTCGTCAGGTACCACATCTCCATCTGATAATGGCTCGACATTAATAGTCAGCCCAGCATTGACCGAAAAATACTCGTCCTGATTCATGTTACACCCACAATAAATTAACTATCCTTCGATTATCACTTAGCAAACGCTAAGGGGCAAGTAAGTCGGTAACAGAGTGTCTATTTTACCTTCTGTTTTTACGTTACTTTTACGTCGTATATTGGTAAAAAGCCGGATCTACAGGTATGCTGACGAACAATCTTTATCAGGATGGTTTCTTCATTATTTATGTTTCATCCCGTTTCTTTTTTTATAGGTCTTCGTTATCTGCGTGGTCGATCGGGAGATCGCTTTAGTCGTTTTGTCTCTTATATGTCGACAGCGGGTATCACAATTGGTGTACTTGCGCTTGTTACCGTATTGTCGGTGATGAATGGTTTTGAGCAGCAACTCAAAGAGCGAATCTTGGGTGTGATGCCGCAAGCTGTCGTATCAGGTCCCGATGGCCGTATTATGCGAACAGAGACCCCTCCCTCTGCATTACTTGAATTACCTCATGTAGAAATGGTAACGCCCGTAACACGAGGGGAGGCCGTTATGCAAAGCGCACAGTCTCTATCGGCTGGTATGTTAGTTGGTATTGACCCTTCGGAATTTGAGCCCGTTGGTTATTACACTAACAACGGCGATATTGAAAACTTGATACCGGGTAGTTACCGAGTCATTTTGGGGCAATCATTAGCCAACCAGCTAGATGTGGCTGTTGGCGACAAGGTGCGCTTGATGGTAACGAGTGCGAGCCAGTACACACCGTTAGGCCGTATCCCAAGTCAACGTAACTTTGAAGTGTCGGGTTTATATAACACGGGCTCAGACGTTGATAAACAACTGATCTTAACCAATATTGAAGATGCAGGTCGCTTGTTGCGTTATAAACCGGGTCAAATTACCGGGTGGCGTTTATTTGTTGATGATCCCTTTGTGGTTGCCGAGTTAGCAAATCACTCAAGTATTGCGGACTACGGATGGTCTGACTGGCGTGAGCAACGTGGTGAGCTTTTCCAAGCTGTTAAAATGGAAAAGAACATGATGGGCTTGATGCTGGGTTTAATTATTGGAGTTGCAGCGTTCAATATTATCTCTGCCCTCATTATGGTCGTAATGGAGAAGCAAGCCGAAGTCGCTATCTTGAAAACACAGGGCATGACGTCTTGGCAGGTATTATTTGTCTTCATGGTTCAAGGGGCTAGTAGCGGCGTGATTGGTGCTATTTCAGGTGGTTTACTCGGTACGTTGGCCGCGTTTAATTTAAATAGCATCCTGTCGGTATTAGGGGTCAATTTGATTTCTGCTGGTGGAGCGCTGCCTGTTGTTATATCCCCCGTTCAAATTTTAATTGTTATTGTTGGCGCGATTTTATTGAGCTTGCTAGCAACTGTTTTTCCTTCTTATAGGGCGGCATCTGTTCGCCCTGCCGAGGCACTTCGTTATGAGTAATTCGTTATTAGTTTGTCAGGGACTGCGCAAGGTGTACCGCGAAGCCCAACTCGAAACAGAGGTGTTAAAAGGGGTAGGTTTTAGCCTTAATGCTGGCGATCTCGTGGGTATTGTTGGCGCTTCTGGTTCGGGTAAAAGTACGCTTTTACACTTACTGGGCGCATTAGACGAGCCCAGTGAAGGCGATGTCTTTTTTAAAGGCCAGAAGCTCAATGCAATGAGCACGAATAAACAAGCGAAATTACGTAATCGTGAGATTGGTTTTGTTTATCAGTTTCATCACCTTTTGGCTGATTTTTCTGCGGTTGAAAATGTGGCGATGCCACTATTGATCGGCGGTATCTCTGCCGATAAAGCACGCTCTCAGGCGCAAAGTATTCTAGAGACTGTTGGTTTGAAGCACCGTTTAGAGCACCGACCTTCGGAGCTGAGTGGCGGTGAGCGACAGCGTGTTGCAATCGCCCGTGCGTTAGTTAATAAACCTGCCTTGGTTCTAGCGGATGAACCAACGGGTAATTTAGATCATAAAACGGCACTAGAAATTTATGAGTTAATGCGAAAGTTAAATAAGGAATCAGGCACTGCGTTCTTGGTTGTTACCCATGATAATGAATTGGCATCAAAGCTCGATCATTGTATGCATATGCAAGATGGTGAACTGGTGAAGGTTGAGGTAGCGTAAATGTTCCGACCGTTATCGTTATATATCGGGAGTCGCTTTAGCCGAGCTAAGCAGCGAAATCGAATGGTGTCGTTTATTTCGGTTTCATCCATGCTTGGGATTGCAGTGGGTGTGGCTGTCATCATTATTGGTTTATCGGCCATGAATGGTTTTGAACGCGAACTACGAAACCGTGTTTTGTCTGTTATCCCACATGGTGAGTTAGAAGTGGTTAAGCAACCATTTACTGATTGGCAACCTGTCCTACAAACAGTGGAGCAGCACCCGCAAGTTACTGCGGCGGCACCGTATATTCAATTTACCGCCTTGCTCGAAAAAGGGAGTAACTTAAAAGCGGTAGGAATGCGTGGTGTCGATCCTGAAAAAGAACGTTCTGTCAGCGCCATCCCTGATTATGTCAAAAATAATGCATGGGACACGCTATCTGCAGGTAAGCAACAAGTGATTATTGGGCAGGGCGTGGCTAAAAACCTCGGTATTGATGTTGGTGATTGGATCACCGCGATGATACCGAACCCCGATCCTGCTCTGAAACTCAAAGCCCCACAACGTATTCGTTTACAGGTTGTTGGCTTATTGGCCTTGGCGGGACAGATTGACCATAACTTTGCCTTGGTGCCTTTAGCCGACGCCCAAGAATATTTATCGATGGGGGAAGGCATTTCAGGGATCGCACTGAACGTCGACGAAGTTCTGAATGCCCAGCACATAGTACGTGAAGTCGGATTTACTCTGCCTGTATATGTCTACCTGAAAAGTTGGACGCAGAAGTATGGCTACTTGTATCGAGATATTCAGATGGTACGAACCATTATGTATCTGGTGATGGTGCTGGTTATTGGGGTTGCAAGCTTCAATATTGTGTCCACTTTGATGATGGCAGTAAAAGATCGTTCAGCCGATATTGCCATTTTACGTACCATGGGTGCGACTGATCGCTTAATTCGCTCAATATTTATTTGGCACGGTGTGTTGTCGGGGGTGGTAGGAAGCTTAATCGGTTCATTAATCGGTTCAGCCGTTGCGGTCAATTTAACGACGATCATGCGCTTTATTGAGAGTGTTATTGGGCATCAATTTTTATCCGGTGATATTTACTTTGTTGACTTTTTACCGACACAATTATTAATGCAAGATGTTGCACTTGTTACTATTACCGCGGTACTGCTGAGCTTTTTAGCGACATGGTATCCGGCAAAGCGCGCCAGTGCTCTGCAACCTGCAGCGGTACTGAGTGCTAAGTAAGTGATGCATTTTCAAGAATGGTTGTTACAAGGCTATTGTTGATGTGGTTCCCAGTGATGATGTAATGATGTCACGGTTTAAAATAGCAATGGGCCACAGCTTCAAGATATGTAAAACATGCTTTGTAGTACTCAAACCGATGTAATAAAAAAAACCTCGCCTAGGCGAGGTTTTTTGTTTCATAAATCCGTCTGGTTATTTGAGAATTCGGAATCTACGTTTTTGCCAACTTCTGACAACAGAGTAGCGCCAAAGGCCACGAATACCAAAATAACCCAATAGTGAGAAAGATATCGCACAGATCAAACAGCCAAGCAGGAATGGCGGGCCTATTTGATTCATTTGGTGCAGTAAAAACTCCCAAGAAAGTTCGAAATGAAAAGATTGGTGGGGAGTATTCAGTAGCCAAGCCCCAACCTTATAGGCGGCATAAAACATCACTGGCATGGTGATAGGGTTACTAATCCAAACTAAGCAGACAGATAATGGTAGGTTCACGCTAAAGAGAATAGCTAATCCCGCTGCCATAATCATTTGACTGGGGAGAGGAACGAAAGTCATGAACAAGCCGACCGCAAAGGCCCCTGATGCTGAACGACGATTAAGGCACCATAGGTTTGGGTTATAAAGCACATTACCAAAAATTTTCAGCGCTTTTTGGCGCTTAATCACCTCATGGCTTGGCATAAAACGTTTAATTACTTGTCTTGGCATTTTCAGTCATTTTATCTACTGGCGTTAGCGATATGAATATCGTACTTGCCGGGATTGCATTAGGACTATTGTCACTTCACTTCTGGCCAACACTACCAGAATATAATGGGTTTATTACAGCATTGATGCTCGGCGGCTTAGTGTGTGCCTCTTTAGGCCGGCATCTATTGATCTGTATCGCATTTGGTGTACTACTGGCGAATATCGCCGCAACATCCTATTTAGAAAACGTCCAACGTGTATCAATTGAGCCAAAGAATATTACCATAACTGGGCAAGTTAGCAGCTTATTAAATGCTAACAGATCCGTTATAACGTTTGATTTTGTAACGCCTAATTTCTCCCCGTTAATAAATGTAGAAAAAGAACGCCTTAAATTTAGGCTACATTGGCAACAGCCTTTACATGATAGCACTATGAAGCATGGTGAGAAGTGGCAGCTTGAAGTGAAGCTTAGACCACCTCATGGACGAGTAAATAGTGCAGGGTATGATGCAGAGCGTCAGTTTGTTGGGAAAGAGATCCATGGCAGCGGGGTTGTGCTAGCGGGTAAGCGGCTGTCGAAGAAAGGTGAACACTCAGCTCGACAACAACTTTTTGATCAAACCGTGCAAGCAACTGAAGGTTTAGATCATCAAGCTTTTCTTCTCGCGCTTGGCTTCGGTTTTCGAGGGGAATTAAATGACCAGCATTGGATGATGCTGCGCGATAGTGGTTTATCACACTTAATGGCGATTTCAGGGTTACACATTGGTCTTGCCGTTGTCTGTGGCTGGTGGATTGGCCGTATTATCAAAAGTGTTGCGAATGATACTTCCCGTTGGCAATGGTTACCTTTGTGGATAGGGCTATTAACGGGCGTTTCTTATGCTTGGCTTGCTGGGTTTAGTATTCCGACGGTTCGTGCGTTGGTGATGAGTACGATTGTACTTATGTTGCTGCGTTTTCGCATTCAATGGCCGGTTTGGCAAACGTTATTGTTTACTTTTACGCTGTGCTTGATGCTAAAGCCCCTGGCTTCATATACAGCAGGGTTTTGGCTTTCTTTTGCTGCTGTATTTATTATTTCATCGGTTGCCGTTTCTGGAGTTCGAACTGAGCCACTAAAGCGAGATGGTTTAACGCTTTATATGTCGCTTTGGAGCAGGGTAAAACCACTTGTCATTATGCAATTTGCATTGCTGTTTCTGATGTTACCCATGCAATGGTTATGGTTTGGTGGGTTTACCCTGCTGGCCCCAGTTATTAATATTATTGCTGTACCTTGGGTCAGTGTGATTACTGTTCCGTTGGTGCTAATGGCAATTATGATGACCTTTTGGCCAAGTGCATCTTCATGGGTGTGGCAAGCTGCAGATATGTCATTATGGCCTGTGATCTATCTTGCTGAGCACGCAAGGGGGAGTTGGTGGGAGCTAAGCCCATCTTCTATGGTGATGTTATTCGGTGGCCTTTTTTGTATTGCCTTACGCTGGTTTTTTCCTTTCCGCCAATTTAAAGCCCTATATTGTGTTTTAGTTATAACGCTAGTGAGTTGGTTTTATCGTGAGAATACCGGCCGTCAGGAAACAAACCTTGTTTCACATACATGGCAGGTTCATTTATTGGATGTAGGCCATGGGCTCGCGCTGCTAATTGAAAAAAATGGCCGAGCCGTACTTTATGACACGGGGAATCGTTGGCAAACCGGTAGCATTGCCGCATCGGTTATAGCACCTGTGCTACAGCAAAAAGGTATTCACCAACTTGACGGGCTGATTTTGAGTCATGCTGATAGTGATCACGCGGGTGGTACTGGTTATTTAATCAAACACTTTACACCTAAATGGAAAAGAAGCAGTGATGATCGTACAGGCTTCATGCCTTGCGTACGAGGTGAGCGTTGGCAGTGGCAGGGATTAGAATTTCGGGTTGTGTGGCCACCAAAGCGTGTGTCACGTGCGGCAAACCCTCACTCTTGTGTGATTGAAGTCTCTGAACTTGATGCGCCTTATTCGGCTTCATTGTTACTAACGGGGGATATCGATGCGATATCAGAATTATTGCTGGCCCAAAAAGAACCGAACTTGTCGCCGGATGTTTTACTCGTCCCTCATCATGGCAGCAATAGTTCATCAACGGCAACGTGGTTGTCATCCATGTCTCCTCGTTTTGCGTTAGTGTCTGTTGCCAAATATAGCCCATGGAAATTACCGTCATTAGCTGTTGAAAAGCGTTATGTAGATAAAGGGACTCAATGGTTATCTACCGCTGAGTTAGGGCAGATAACATTGGATATCGACCGTAAGGAAATTTCGGTAACTCGCTATCGTCATGACAAGAAATCTGCGTGGTTTCGTACCGTAAAGTAACATTCAGTGGGTGACAATATTTTAAAGGGTAGATATTTGCCTGAAAATTGAGCAATTTAGGCGGAGGATTAATTAACTTATTTGGTCCGTAGGCGTGAAGAGAGTAGAATGTAAAGAATTGACCTCAAGAATAAATGATTTTTCATGACACAACCCAACGATCAAACCACGTGGGAAACGTTTAAACGTCTTTGGCCGTCTATTAGCTTGTATAAAGCTGGACTAGGTGCCGCGATTATTGCGTTGATCATAAATGCTTCCAGTGATGCCCTGATGCTTTCGATGATTAAACCATTGATGGATGAAAGTTTTGGTGGCGTCGACAGTGTCGACTCGAACTTCTTGGCAATGATGCCAATTTATTTACTTAGCCTAATGATTATTCGTGGGGCTAGTGGTTTTGTGTCGACTTATTGCCTTGCGTGGGTATCCGGTAACGTCGTGATGTCGATGCGACGTCAAATGTTTAACCACTTCATGAAGATGCCTGTAGGTTACTTCGATAAAGAGTCTGCTGGTAAATTACTTTCCCGTATTACTTACGACTCTGAGCAGGTAGCTTCTGCTACGAGTGGTGCATTGGTTAGCTTGGTCAGGGAAGGTGCGACAATCATCGCCCTGATGGCCATTATGTTTTACAACAGCTGGCAGTTATCCGCTATCTTATTGATTATTGCCCCCGTCGTTGCCATTAGTATCCGCGTGGTTTCTAAACGCTTCCGTCGTATTTCTAAAAGTATGCAAGACGCGATGGGATCGGTGACCTCGTCTGCAGAACAAATGCTAAAAGGCCACAAGGTAGTGTTGAGCTACGGTGGCCAACAGGTTGAGCAAGAGCGTTTTGAGAGTGTCAGTAACCGCATGCGGCAACAAACGATGAAATTGGTATCAGCACAGGCTATTGCAAACCCAGTGATTCAGGTTATTGCCTCTTTAGCATTGGTCGCGGTGTTGATTTTGGCAAACACGGAGTCACTGCGTGAATCGCTAACACCTGGTACGTTTGCCCTGATCTTTGGTTCAATGTTTGGTTTAATGCGACCATTAAAATCGTTAACCAATGTTACTTCCCAGTTCCAGCGTGGTATGGCAGCGTGTAGTACGTTATTTGACTTGATGGAACAAGAACCAGAAAAAGACCATGGTAATTACGTTGCTACTCGCGTTGATGGCGACGTAAAAGTGAAGGACATTACCTTTACCTATCCAACCAAGGATACGCCAGCATTACGCAATGTTAGTTTTGATTTACCTGCGGGTAAAACGCTAGCGCTAGTTGGCCGTTCAGGCTCTGGTAAAAGTACTATCGCTAACTTGCTGACGCGTTTTTACGATATTGATTCCGGTAGTATCACCATTGATGACCGTGACCTTTGTGATTACAAGTTATCGAACTTGCGTGATCAAGTTGCCGTCGTTTCCCAAAACGTACACCTGTTTAATGACACAGTGGCGAACAATATCGCTTATGCGAGCGGTGACAAATACAGCCGTGAAGACGTTGAAAAAGCGGCAAGCCTTGCCCATGCCATGGGCTTCATTAACGATATGGATAACGGCATGGACACCATGATTGGTGAAAATGGTGTGAGCTTATCTGGAGGTCAACGTCAGCGTCTAGCGATAGCTCGAGCATTATTACGTGATGCGCCGATTTTGATTTTAGATGAGGCGACATCAGCGCTGGATACTGAATCAGAGCGAGCGATTCAATCGGCACTGGATGAACTTCAGAAAGATCGTACTGTGTTGGTTATTGCCCACCGTCTATCGACCATTGAAAAAGCGGATCAAATATTAGTGGTTGATGAAGGCGAAATTATCGAACAAGGTGTACATGCTGAGCTACTGGCGCAAGGTGGCGCGTATGCACAACTACACCGTATTCAGTTTGGTGAATAATGGCATCGGTGATTGAAAAAATTTGGTTTGAGTCCCACTTTGCAGGATGGTTGCTCAAACCAATATTATGGCCGTTAAGTCAACTTTTTGGTGTGATCAGCCGTCGTCGTCGTCAGCAATATCAAACTGGACAGAAAGTCGCTTATCGGGCGAGCGTACCTGTTGTTGTGGTTGGTAATATTACTGCTGGCGGCAACGGTAAAACGCCCGTTGTCGTTTGGTTAGTTGAACAGCTAAAAGCGGCAGGGTTAAAACCGGGCGTGGTATCGCGCGGTTATGGCGGCAAGGCACCGCATTATCCTTACCGTATCGATGAGCATAGTACAACCAGTGAGGCTGGGGATGAGCCTATTCTCATTTCTCGTCGAACGGGTGTGCCAGTAGCCGTTTCCCCAATCCGCTCAGAAGCCGTTGCTTTGCTAGAACCCGATGTGGATGTCATTATTACTGATGATGGCTTACAGCATTATGCATTAGCACGTGATATTGAAATTGTTGTGATTGACGGTCAACGCCGTTTTGGTAATCAACAATTGATCCCACTGGGTCCACTACGTGAAAGCTGTGCTCGGTTGGATGAAGTGGATTTTCTCATTTGTAATGGCTCGAAGCCGGAAGGCGATGAAATCCCAATGCACTTGGCTCCCGCACCCATCGTTAATCTCAAGACTGGTGATCGTGCTGATCTGCTTGCGCTTGAGGGAGATCTCGTGGCAATGGCGGGCATTGGCCATCCACCGCGATTTTTTAGTACGCTAAACCAGCTTGGAGTAAAGCCTGTATTTTGTCAGCCGTTTGCTGATCATCAGGCCTTCTCTGCGCAAGAATTACAACAGTTAGCTGCCAAAGGGCAGCACCTAATCATGACAGAGAAAGATGCGGTGAAATGCCACACTTTCGCACAGCCAAATTGGTGGTATTTACCGGTTGATGCTGTAATGCCTGCCGAGCAGGCAGAAAGCTTGATTAACCGCATTATTAAGGTAAAGGAAGAATATGGATCATCGTCTACTTGAAATCGTTGCTTGCCCTGCATGTAAAGGTAAGTTGAATTTTGATAAAGAGAAAAGTGAACTCATTTGTAAATTTGACCGCTTGGCGTATGCAATTAAAGATGGTATCCCGGTCTTAATTGAGCTTGAAGCGCGTACTCTGAGTTCTGATGAGGTGAAATAATGTCATTTACTGTCATTATCCCAGCCCGCTACCAGTCATCCCGTTTGCCGGGTAAGCCATTGGCTGATATTGGCGGTAAGCCAATGATTCAGTGGGTATATGAAAAAGCCAGCAAAGCCGGTGCAGAGCAAGTTATTGTTGCGACAGATGACCAGCGTATTGTTGATGTTGTTAAAAGCTTTGGTGGTGAAGTGTGTTTAACTCGGGCTGATCACGAATCAGGTACTGAGCGACTAGCAGAAGTTGTTGAAAAATATAACTTAGCTGACGATCAAATTGTGGTAAATGTGCAAGGTGATGAGCCATTAATCCCTGATTCAATCATTCGCCAAGTTGCGACGAATTTAGCGAACAGCCAAGCGCCAATGGCAACATTGGCAGTGCAAATTGATCATGCTGATGAAGTCTTTAACCCCAATGCGGTGAAAGTTGTAACGGATAAAGATGGCTATGCCATGTACTTTAGCCGTGCTTCGATTCCATGGGATCGCGACAACTTTGCGAAACGCCCTCAAGAAATTCACCATAACCTGATGCGTCACATTGGCATTTATGCCTACCGTGCAGGCTTCATTAACACTTACATCAACTGGGAGCCAAGTGCCCTAGAAAAGATTGAAGCGTTAGAACAGTTACGTGTGTTGTGGTACGGCGAAAAGATCCATGTTGATGTCGCACTGGATGCGCCGCCAGCGGGTGTTGATACACCAGAAGACCTCGAAAAAGTACGTCAATTGATTGGTTGAACCTGAGTGTTTGAAACCGTCGAGAAAAGGCTGGATAGAGCATTCTATCCAGCCTTTTTAATAGGCAAAAAAATTTGAGTCAAATGATAGATAACAAAAAGGACGAGCATTGCTCGTCCTTTTGCATTTTTTGAGTACAAGGAGGTTACTATGCCTTCGCTGTTTCACCTTCAGCGTCATCGTCAGCATCGAAAATGGCATCGTCTGCTTCACCCAATACGCGAGAAGTAATCGTCCCCGCCGTCATTGCGCCGCTTACGTTGACTGCCGTTCGACCCATATCAATTAATGGTTCGATTGAAATCAGTAGGCCAGCAAGCGCTACTGGCATATCAAGGGCTGATAGCACAATCAGAGCAGCAAATGTCGCGCCACCACCTACACCTGCAATACCAAATGAACTGATAGTGACAATGGCAATCAGGGTTAGCATGAAGCTTGGATCAAGCGGGTTAATACCAATTGTTGGCGCAATCATTACAGCCAGCATCGCAGGGTATAAACCGGCACAGCCATTTTGGCCCATTGTTGCACCGAAAGAGGCTGAGAAATTTGCGACACCTTCGCCGTTACCCAACTTCTTAACTTGAGCATCAACGTTTAGCGGGATAGTGCCAGCACTTGAACGTGAGGTAAATGCGAATGTCAGTACCGGTAGAATTTTCTTCAGGTAACGAATTGGGTTTACGCCCACAAAAGAAACCAGCACCAAGTGCATGACTAATATTAAGCCAAGGCCGACATAAGATGCGACGACAAAATTAATTAAGCTAAGGATATCGCTGTAGTTTGAACCGGCAACGACCTTGGTCATTAGTGCAAGCACACCATAGGGTGTTAGGTTCAGCACCATACGTACGAGTGTACGAACGATTTCTTGAGCAACGTTAACGAATTTTTCAAAGCTCTGGCCTAATTCAGGCTGAGTGCGAATTACCGTTAAACCTGCAACACCAATAAAGGCTGAGAAGATAACAACCGCAATCGTCGACGTTGGGCGACTGCCAGCTAAATCCGCAAAAGGGTTGCCAGGGAAGAAAGAAATGATCATGTCAGCAAAAGACAATGCTTGTACGGCAGTTAGGCGTGTTTCTAGCGCTTCACCGCGTGCAATTTCACGGGCGCCTTGAACAATCCCTTCAGCATTAAGGCCGAACATATTGGTGACAAGAATACCAATCAGTGCAGAAACGGCTGTTGTCGCTAGTAGAATACCGATTGTTAAACCAGAAATCTTACCCAGTGAGCCTGAATCTTTTACTTTGATAATCGCGCCAATAATAGACACCATGATCAGTGGCATGATGATCATTTTTAGCAAGCTAACATAGCCAGCACCAACGATATTAACGTACTCAAGGGTACTTGCTATAACGTCACTTCCACCGCCATAGACAAGCTGTAAAACACCACCAAACATTACGCCTAAACCAAGGCTAGTAAAAACACGTTTCGATAACGTGCTCTCGGTTTTTTGTTGTTTATAAAGAAGGCCAATTAGAAGGGCGAAAATCGCCAAGTTAAGTATTTGGTACATCATAAAAGTTGATCCTACATCTCACTGTGACCTGAAAATCCGTTTACAGGCTTATTAATAACGAATAGGTGGCAATCTTATGATGTGCATCGCAATTCTGGAATACTTTTCGGTTGATTTTGATATGAACTAATTCCCTATGATATTACCAAAAGGTATATGTGGAAGTGTTTGCGTGTAATTTAAGCATATGGGTGATTTCTTCGGTTTTTTTATCGTTTTTCTTTAGATATGGAGCCGGATGGTCGTCTGAAGTTTGGGAGGGTATTAGAAAAATGAGAGAACAATAATGGTTCGTTATTACGCACAGTTTTCATTTGGTCGACCATGGGCACATCGTCTGTTGTTACTGATTATTGTTATATTGCTGATGGGCTCTGTATATCAATTGCTGGCAAATGAGTCTTTGGTTTATATCATCAACATTGGGCTAGTGGCTTGTATTGTACCTGTATTTGCAATGTCTTCAGATTATAAGCGCAAATACTTACACGGTTAGAACACGTTATTGATTCACGCGAATGATGGGTGTTTAGCATTAGTGGCAGGGTATATCAAAGCGATAGAGCGGCTAAAAAACCACCACCCGTGATGAACAGGTGGTGGTTCGACGAAGTAATTGGTAGGCAACTACTTGTTGACTAAGATGTCTTTACATCTGATTGCTGTTCAGGTGTTACGGGTTCTTGAATCTCAGGCGCTTTGGGTTTCACAATGGTTCTTAGTTGTTGCCACCAGCGCCCCATTTTCTCGTACCAGTAACGTTCTGTTTGTTCTAGGTACTTAGCTTGTGGGCGATAGCGTTCCCATGGTTGCTCTATTTTATTACTGGCCAAAAAGTTAGTCGGTGCTGCTGCTGGGTCTAACCCTACCTCTTTAAATTCGTTTATTGCTCGTGTCATATGGCTTGCCGAGGTTACAACGACTAATTTCTTGTCACCCACAACAGACGCGGCCTGAAATGCTTCCTCCCAGGTATCTTTTGCTGTCTCCAGCAATAAGATGTCATTTTTATTCACCCCGAGCGCTAATGCTACTTTTGCCATCATTCGAGCTTGGCTGGTTTCTGTCCCACCTCCATAACCGGATAAGATCATTTTAGAACCTGGGAACAGGCGGTGAATGCGAATACCCTCAGAGAGACGCATTAATGACGTCCGTGATAGCTGTGAGGTTATAGGCATTGCATTATCGATGACATGCCCACTACCGAGTACCATGACATATTCCACTGCTCGACTAGAAGGGACATACGGTGGGTATGCTTTCTCTAATGGGCGGAGTAAGCTAGTTGCGATAGGTTGGAATGACACCAAAAATATCCCTATAAACGCAAAGGCGATGAAAAATGATGCGAGTCCTTTACGGCGGGTGAACCATAAAAGCATTAACCCGAATAACCCAAGAAGTAGCATCGCGGGTAGGGGCATCAAAAAGGTTGAAACAATTTTTTTTAGTTCAAACATGCAATGTCGTCCGAAAAATCAGCAGTTGAGCTCGAAAAAGCATCACAAGCCTTTATTCCTATTTCGCTTGTGAGAAAATAAGCCATATATTTAGAATCACTATCATAACGTAAAGCAGCCGTGATCGAAGATCGAAATTTTGACGACTTAGCGCAAAAATTTGCAAAAAATATTTACGGTACTGCCAAAGGGCAAATTCGCCAAACGGTAGTATGGCAAGATCTTGAGCAAATTTTAGCCGTATTAAAACCGAATGAGCCACTGCATGTATTAGATGCGGGTGGGGGTGTTGGCCAGCTATCGCAAAAAATTGCTGAGTTGGGACATCATGTCACGTTATGTGATCTTTCTGGCGAAATGCTGAAATTGGCTGAGCAAGAAATTGCTAAAAATGGTCTTCTTGAGCAATATCGCCTGGTTCATAGCCCAGTGCAGGAAATCGGCAAGCACCTTGATGAACCTGTAGACCTTATTTTGTTTCATGCGGTGATGGAATGGCTATCAGATCCTAAAGAGGCCTTAGACCGTTTATTAGAGCAAACCAAACCTGGCGGTGTTATTTCAGTCATGTTCTATAACTACAATGGTTTGCTGTTTAAGAACCTGATTTGTGRCAACCTCAGACATATAGAAGAGGGGATGCCACACCGTAAACGCTTTAAGCTGCAACCTCAGCAAGGGATAAAACCCGATGAAGTGTACAGTTGGTTAATCGATGCTGGTTTCACCATTTTGGGAAAAACCGGTGTACGTACCTTCCATGATTACATGCAAACAACCATGGTAGGTGATTACAGTTTTGAGCAGGTTCTTGAGATGGAGCAAAAACTTTGCCGTCAAGAACCTTATTTATCTCTAGGACGTTATATTCACGTCTATGCACAAAAGCCACTGGCTGGCAGTGAGATAAATAAAAACAACAGCAATAAGGACAACGGATGAGTGAAGTTACCCAGACCGTTCCCGAGTTGGTTAATTGGGTTAAGCAACATCAATTAGAGCTTAACCTGCCAACCGAGCGGCTGGCGTTCTTGTTGGCGATTGCGGTGTTAAGCGGCGATCGTTTCGATGAAGAATTAGGTGAAGGTGAGTTAATCGACGCATTTCGTATTGTTAGCGACATGTTTGATCAAACACCGGAAACCGTGGCATTTCGTGCCAATAACGCCATAAATGAGTTGGTTCGCCAACGTTTGATATCCCGCTTTACCAGTGAAGTCACAGACGGTGCGAGTATTTACCGTTTAAGCCCACTTGCGTTGGGCATCACCGATTATTACGCGCGTCACCGTGAGTATTCGACCCTGAAATTGTCAATCCAATTGGCAATGGTGGCAGATGAAATCAATAAAGCAGCTTTAGCTGCCCAAGAGGGCGGTGACGAAAAACACTGGCGTCAAAATGTACATGCTGTTTTGAAGTACTCGGTTGCCGAGATTTTCGATCGCATTGATCTGAACCAACGCACCATGGATGAGCAGCAACAGCAGGTAAAGCATGATATTGCTGAGCTGCTGAATCAAGATTGGCGTGCCGCTATCACCAGCTGTGAAACGTTACTGAATGAGACATCAAGCACGTTACGTGAGTTGCAAGACACTTTGCAGGCTGCGGGTGATCAATTGCAAACGCAACTGCTGATTATTCAGGAAGAAACACAAGGCAATTTTGATTTGGATTTTGTTGATGCAATGGTTTTCAACTTACAAGCGAAGTTGGATCGGATCATCAACTGGGGCCAACAGGCCATTGACTTATGGATTGGCTATGACCGCCATGTCCATAAATTTATCCGTACTGCGATTGATATGGATAAGAACCGTGCGTTCAGTCAGCGTCTTCGCCAATCGGTTACCGACTACTTTGATGCACCATGGGTACTCACATATGCCGATACTGAACGTTTGCTCGATATGCGTGATGAAACCTTGGTGCTACGTGACGATGAAGTGACGGGGATTGTGCCGGAAGAGATGGAGTTTGAAGAACTCAATCTGGTTCAGGATCAGTTAGCTGAAAAAATTGCTGTCATGCTGCAAGCCCATAAAGAAACGGGCGCTGCAATTAACTTAAGTTTGCTTCTTAAAGATTATTTGGCTCAGCACACACAAGCGCAACACTTTGATGTTTCACGCATTGTGATTGATCAGGCTGTAAGACTGGGTTATTCCGAATCGGATTTCAACGCCATTCAACCTGACTGGGAAGCAATTAATGACTACGGAGCCAAGGTACAAGCAAATGTCATTGACAAATATTGAAGAATTTATGCCTGAAAAGCTGGCCAAGGCGATTGCCAACCCGCTTTTCCCTGCTTTAGATAATGCCCTGCGCTCAGGCCGCCATATCTCAAGTGAAGATTTAGACAATCACGCATTCTTGATCGAGTTTGAACAAGAGCTGGTGATGTTTTATAAGCGTTATAACGCAGAGCTCGTTCGTGCGCCAGAAGGTTTCTTGTACCTTCGCCCACGTTCCACCTCGTTAATTGGCCGCTCGGTACTATCTGAAATTGATATGCTGGTGGGTAAAGTATTGTGTTTCCTTTATTTGAGCCCAGAGCGATTGGCAAATGAAGGTATTTTCACCAATCAAGAGATGTTTGAAGAGCTGCTGGCGTTAGCGGACGAGAAGAAGCTAATGAAGCTGGTGACTAACCGTGCAACAGGCTCTGATCTTGACCGAGAAAAACTATACGACAAGGTAAAAACGTCTTTGCGTCGCCTTCGTCGCATTGGAATGCTGATCCCTGTGGGTGAAAACGGCAAGTTCCGTATTAGCGAAGCGGTATTCCGTTTTGGCGCCGATGTGCGTGCTGGCGATGATATGCGTGAAGCACAAATTCGCTTGATCCGTGATGGTGAAGCAGTTGTTGTTCACCAAGAAGAGCCAAGCCAATCAAGCTTGCTTGATGCTGGTTCTATTTATGAACAAGACCAGAAGCAAGATCTAGAACACAGCGAGCAGGAGGGTGAAGCCTAATGGAACGCGGTAAGTATCAATCGCTAACAATGGTCAACTGGAACGGCTTTTTTGCACGTACTTTTGACATTGATAATCTGGTAACGACACTGTCGGGTGGTAATGGCGCGGGTAAATCGACCACCATGGCGGCATTTATCACCTCGTTGATCCCCGATCAGAGTCTACTGCATTTTCGTAATACCACTGAAGCGGGCAGCTCCAATGCATCTCGTGATAAAGGCCTACACGGTAAACTAAAGCCGGGAGCCTGTTACGCGGCACTGGATGTGGTGAACTCTAAAAAACAGCGCATTATCTTTGCGGTGAAATTACAGCAAGTGGCGGGCCGTGATAAGAAAGTCGATATTAAGCCTTTCATTATCCAAGGTTTACCTTCACACGTTAAACCAACGGAATTACTGGTTGAAACCTTGTCTGAAAATCAGGCTCGTGTTCGCCAAATCAATGAAGTTAAAGATATCATCGCCGCTGATTACGAAGGCGTAGTATTTAAAGCTTTCAGTTCGGTGACTGATTACCACGCACAGATGTTTGAGTTTGGTGTGCTGCCTAAGAAACTGCGCAATAGTTCAGACCGCTCGAAGTTCTACCGTTTGATTGAAGCCTCGCTTTACGGTGGTATTTCTAGTGCGATTACACGCTCGCTGCGTGATTACCTACTGCCACAAAATGGTGGTGTGAAAAAAGCATTCCAAGATATGGAAGCGGCGCTGCGTGAAAACCGCATGACGCTTGAAGCCATAAAATTAACGCAAAGCGATCGTGACCTATTTAAGCACTTGATCACTGAAGCAACCAACTATGTTGCTGCTGACTACATGCGTCATGCCAATGAGCGTCGCAAGAAGTTAGAAAAAACCTTAAGTTTACGTAGTGAATTACTAGGTTCACGCAAATCGTTAGATGATCAGCAAGCATCAATGATCAATATGACAGCTGAGTTAGATGAACTGACCGAGCGCGAAGGTGCGCTTGAGCAAGATCATCAAGCTGCATCTGATCACCTGCAATTGGTTCAAACTGCCGTACGTCAGCAAGAAAAAATCGAGCGTTACCGTGAAGATCTTGAAGAGCTGACAGAGCGTCTTGAAGAGCAGGTGATGGTGGTTGAAGAAGCCGCTGAACAGTTGGCGATGGCAGAAGAGCAATCACTATTAACCGAAGAAGAGGTTGATAGCTTAAAAACTCAACTGGCAGATTATCAACAAGCGCTTGATATGCAGCAAACCCGTGCTCTTCAGTACCAGCAAGCGGTACAGGCATTGGAAAAAGCACGTGAGCTATCGGGTGACCATCAGCTACTTGCTGACAAGGCTGTGCCTTACCTTGCGCAGCTTAAGCAAGAGCAAGACACGCAAACAACCGCGTTACTGGCATTGAAGCATAAGCTTGATATGTCATCTGCAGCAGCACAACAGTTTGAGAAAGGCCTGCAAATTGTTACTACCATTGCTGGGGCTGTTGAGCGCGGTGAGGTAAGTACGAAAGCCAAAGAATTGATTGCTAAAGCGCGCCAGCTTCGCTCAGTAACTGAGCGTGGCGAGCAACTTAAAGCGCAATACCGCGATCTTGAGCGTGCAGTTCGTCAGCAACGTCAAGCGACAGAATTAGCGGAAACGTATACCAAGCGTTTTGCAGTAACCCTTGATGGTGAGTTGGCGTTAGCCGAAGAGCAAGCGCGTCATGAAGCAACAATTGAAGCCCTTGAGCAAGAGCAAGAAATTCTTGTTGAACAGCGTAGTGAGCAGCGCCGACACGATCAGCAGTTAGCGGTTCAAATTTCGACATTAGAAGCGGCGGCTCCAGCGTGGATTGCAGCCTCTGATGCGTTAGAAAAACTAGCCGATCAATCAGAGCGTGAGTTGTATGACAGCCAAGCTGTAATGGAAGCCATGCAGCAAACGCTGGATAAAGAGCGTGAAGTATCAAGCAACCGTGATCAACTTGCAGCGCGGAAAAAGCAGCTTGAGCTTGATATTGAACGTTTAGCACAGCCTGGTGGTAGTGACGATGCGCGCCTTCGTGGGTTGGCTGATACCCTAGGCGGTTCATTACTGTCTGAGATTTATGACGACATCACTTTAGCTGATGCCCCTTATTTCAGTGCAATGTACGGCCCGGCTCGCCACGCGATTGTGGTGCCTGATCTAAAAGGGATCAAAGATAAGCTGGTTGCGTTGGACGATTGCCCTGATGATTTGTATATCATTGAAGGTGAAGCTGAATCATTCGATGACAGTGGTTTTGATGTCGATGAGCTTGAAGATGCGGTTTGCGTTCACCTTAATGACCGTCAGCTACGTTATTCTCGCTTCCCTAAAGTGCCATTGTTCGGCCGTGCGGCACGTGAACAACGCTTAGAGATTTTGCGTGATGAGCGTGAACAAGTTGTAGAAAATCACGCCAAAGCGTCGTTTGATTCTCAGAAATTGCAGCGTTTGTATCAAAGCTTCAACAGCTTTGTTGCAAGCCATATGTCAGTGGCTTTCAACGATGATCCTGAAGCAGCATTGAAAGTTGCTCGTGACAAGCGTAACCAAATTGCTCGCCAGCTATCGGAAACTGATGCGAAAGAGCAACAGCAGCGTAGTCAATTGACCTCGGCTCGTGAAGGTTTGGCATTACTCGGCAAAATTAACCCATTGGTTAACTTGCTCGAAGATGACACGTTAACTGCACGATTTGACGAGATTGAACAGCAGTTGGCGCAATTGGATGAAGCAAAATACTTCATCACAACGCACGGTAAAGCAATTGCTGAGCTAGAGTCGCTGGTAACAGCACTCGAAGCCGATCCAGAGCAATTCGATACATTACAAGCTGATTATGAACAGGCTGATGAGAAGCTTCAGGCTCTGAAGACCAAAATCTTTGCGGTTGCCGATTTGGTTGAGCGTCGTCATCACTTTAGCTATGCCGATTCGGTTGAATTGTTGAGCAAGAGCTCTGAGCTGAATGAACAGCTTAAAGCGAAACTTGTTGCAGCTGAGCGTGAACGCACACGCTGCCGTAATGCGTTGAAGCAATCTCGTGCGCAAGCAAATCAGTATAACCAATTACTGGCTTCTCTGAAGAGTTCACATCAGGCGAAACTGGAAACGGTACAAGAGTTTGAGCGTGAGCTACAAGAGCTGGGTGTACGTGCCGATGTTGAAGCGGAAGAACGTGCACGTGTACGTCGTGATGAACTTAATGAGCGCCTGCATTCTTCTCGTACTCGCCGTAGTCAACTTGAAAAAGCCATCACTTCGGTAGAGCTTGAAATGAAAGGCTTGGTAAAGCGCCTACGTAAAGTAGGTAAAGAGTACCAAGAAATTCGTAAGTTGGTGGTAACCGCCAAGGCAGGTTGGTGTGCAGTATTGCGTTTAGCGCGTGAAAGCGATGTTGAACGACGTCTACATCGCCGTGAAATGGCGTATATGTCTGCCGATGAGTTGCGTTCACTATCAGATAAATCGTTGGGTGCGCTTCGTTTAGCCGTCGCTGATAATGAAGATCTGCGTGATGCATTACGTGCATCGGAAGATGTGTCACGACCTGAACGTAAAGTACTGTTCTATATTGCGGTGTACCAACACCTGCGTGAACGTATCCGTCACGATATAATCCGTACTGATGATCCGGTTGAAGCAATCGAAGAAATGGAAGTGGAGCTGGCGCGCTTAAGTGAAGAGCTAACAGCGCGTGAACAGCGTCTGGCGATCAGTTCTGATTCAGTTGCGAATATTATTCGTAAGACGATTCAGCGTGAACAAAACCGTATCCGTATGCTAAACCAAGGTTTGCAGAATATCGGCTTTGGTCAGGTGAAGGGGGTACGTCTGAATGTGAAAGTGCGTGATACGCACGAATCATTATTACATGGCCTAGCTGAACAGCAAGATCAACACCAGGATCTGTTTGGTAATCAACGCTTGTCATTCTCTGAAGCGATTGCCAAATTATTCCAGCGCTTGAATCCGCATATTGATATGGGCCAGCGTTCACCGCAGATCATGGGTGAAGAGTTGCTGGATTACCGTAACTACCTAGAGTTAAGCATTGAAGTAAACCGTGGTACCGATGGTTGGCTACAGGCTGAGTCTGGTGCGTTATCAACCGGTGAGGCGATTGGTACTGGCCAGGCTATTCTGCTGATGGTTGTACAAAGCTGGGAAGAAGAATCACGACGTCTACGTGGTAAGGATATTATCCCTTGTCGTTTATTATTCCTGGATGAGGCAGCACGCCTTGATGCTAAGTCAATTGCGACTCTGTTTGAACTGTGTGATCGTCTTGATATGCAGTTACTGATTGCGGCACCCGAGAATATTAGCCCGGAAAAAGGTACAACCTACAAGTTGGTACGCAAGATCTTTAAAGATCGTGAACACGTGCATGTGGTTGGTTTGCGTGGTTTCGGTCAAGAGCCGAAGCCACAGGCAAATATTCAGGAAGTCCTAGAGCTTAATCCGGTGTAACTGGGTTAGACACAATGCGTTTTTAGCTCGTATTTGACAAGGAAAAGGTAATAGGCCGGTTGTGAAACCGGCCTTTTTTTCGTCTTGTAAGTAAGAACTTTTTCTCATTACTTAATTAGCCTTCGGATAATTTTTTTGCCCTGTCATTAGCTCCTAAAATTTGAACTGTCAGATTCAGATCCGGCCATTTATAACAATACAGCCAAACACTCAGCGGCCAGCAGATTGATTTGGTAACGGCCAGTTTTTACATTGTCGTAGGGGTGATGACATGAACAAAATACTATTACCTATGCTCGCCACGCTTGTCGTAGCCGGGTGTGGCGGTTCAGATGGCGATTCATCAACAGCAGCAGGTGCATCAGCGAACCAGGACAGCGGAACGGCACCTGTGTCGGTTGATATTTCTGTACCGCCGGAAGAAGTACCAAAAGGAGCCGATGATCTCCAAGCCTGTGTAGCCATTGATGCTGTTTCAATTACGGACTTATCAGGTACTATCATTGAATGGACAACAAAAAGTATGAGCGACCCTTATGGGGTGAACTCGCAGCAATGTATTCCTGCTGATTCAGAAATTCCGACTTATAACGATGGTTATCCTAAATTTATCGTGATCGATTTATATGATATTACAGGTATTGATCTCGCTAATTTAATCTCGGAACAGTTAGTACCTGTCGGTGAATATACATCAATGGCATTGTCAGTATTACAAGGTAGCTATGGTGATTTCTTAGATACGCCGTATTCGTATGTGGGGAACCCAGTCGATAAGCTGAAAATGGACATTGTTGATGATCTTAAATTTGATGGTTTGAACATTAATATTGATGTGCCTGAAAAATTCATCATGTCTTTTGACCTTCGTAGCATGATCCAATTAATTAATGATGCTTACGTGCTTAAAGCTGAAGGCTTCCGGGTTGCAAATGAAGCATTATCAGGCACGATTTTAGGTGATGTTGATCTGGGTTCATGTGTTACACCTACCAAAGATGCGTATGTGTACTTGTATGACAAAGATACGAATTACGGTGATTTAGGCTCACAGTATGCGCCCGTTATGACAGCGAAAGTGTCTGACGATAGCCAGTACTCAATGCAATACGTGCCTGAAGGTGATTATGACGTAGTGTTGGTGTGTGACGCTTTGTTAGACTTACCTAACCAAATTGATTTAGATATCGATTTAGATGGTGATGCGCCTAAATACCAAAGCAAGTATATAAAAGCAGGTGAGGAACACTACCTTAACTTGTAACGGCCAGATTGCTGAAGAATGATGTACCGCCAAGATCCTATCTTGGCGGTTTTCTTTTTATGGAGCTAAAAGTGACTCACCAAAAAGAGAACTATGCTGCTGATTAAGTCTATATTCAGCATAATTCCTTATAATCCACAGTAGAAAATCACGATCTATCTCTCATTTCAGACAATCCCCTTCTTTTTTATGCTCTACCTAACACCCTGACAGAAAATGTAATAACTCCAATTGTCTATATTGTTAGGTGTTACTGCCTAATAATGGCTGGTTGTTTTTTAATCGTACATTGATTAAATTGCTTTCCAGAGAAAACGCCTTCGAAAAAAGAGACCACGATATGCCTGCAGTTATGACCCTAAAAAAAGTTGTGTTCGGTGCAATGTTTGGCCTTGCGGTGATGGGCACTACAACGGTTAGTGCATCTGTTACGACTTCACCGGAACATCACCTGTTATCAACATTGAATTATGTTGAGCTAGAAGCAGAACAAGGTGATAAAAACATGCAGCTCTTCCTAGGTCGTGCTTATCTTGAAGGCTCGAATGGCTTGAAAGCAGATCCGCTTAAAGGCATGTATTGGCTTGAAAAAGCGGCAGTTGATATGCCCCAAGTAAAAACCATGATTGGTGATTTATTTAAGTTGGGACAAATGTTGCCACAAGATAATACACAGGCGTTACATTGGTATACTGAAGCCGCGAAAGAAGGTGACGTGCCTGCAATGGTCGAGTTAGGTATGTACTATGCCTCTGGTGCAACAGGCTCAGTTGATTGTGGCAATGCTATCAAATGGTTTAATGAAGCATCAAATGGCGGTTCATTAGAATCAAAACGTAATCTTGTGTGGTTATATGCAACGTGTTCTGATGAACGTATGCGAGATGGTGAACGAGCATTAAAGCTTGCGAAACAAGTATTAAGCCGCTCAGGTGCTGGTGATGCCGGTGATTATGATAACCTTGCTGCCGCTTATGCTGCGTGCGGTGAATTCCGTCAAGCGATAAAAGCACAAGAAAAAGCAATCGGTAAGCTCGATAACACTAGTGAACAGCGAATCGCAAAATTTGAACAGCGTTTGAAGTTATATCAACAGAGTCAAACACTCTATAGTGTTTCGCTGTAAATCTTTCATCGCTGTTTCCCCTCTAAAAATGACGCTTTCAAGCGTCATTTTTTGTTAAGCAAACCTATTCCTCACCACCATTCCCTTAGCTTCGAATGACACATCTCACCTGATATCTGTAGGGATATAAATGTGCCTGCGATCAAATATTTGCTCCGTCCATAACCTTAAGTAACATTGCTATAACATCTTTAACTATACTTACTCGTTATAGCCCTTTCACTGCTGGGCTGACCTATTAGTGAGCATAATAAAAAGGATGTCAGCATGAGTACTCCAGAAGCTGTAAGTGACAAAGATAGAGCTAAATATGAGTGGCGCTCTTTCCTCTTTATAACCATTTTCCTCTTTCCTATTCTTGCTGTTGCCCTTGTCGGAGGTTACGGCTTTATTGTCTGGGCAATGCAAGTGTTCTTATTAGGCCCTCCTGGGCACGGCTAACCGTTAAGCATGCATTTTTAGCCAAATTAAGGAAATAGGTAACGCGTATGATAAGTTTTTTGAAAAAACTGTGGGCAACATTCTGGCGGCCAGCAGTCCATATTAGCCTGGGTGTATTAACGTTAGGCGGGTTCGTCGCTGGGATTATATTTTGGGGAGGATTTAATACTGCACTTGAAGTAACCAATACTGAAAAATTCTGTATTGGTTGTCATGAAATGCGTGACAACGTATACGAAGAGCTAAAAGGTACGGTTCACTGGTCGAATCATTCGGGCGTAAGGGCAACCTGTCCGGACTGTCACGTTCCACATAATTGGACGGATAAGATTGCGCGTAAAATGCAGGCGAGCAAAGAAGTTTATGGTGCGATTTTTGGCACTATCAATACACGTGAAAAATTTTTAGAGAAACGAATTGAGTTAGCTAACCATGAATGGGAGCGTTTCTCTGCTAACGGCTCTTTAGAGTGTAAAAACTGCCATGCATACGAGAGTATGAACTGGGATGAAATGTCAGACATAGCCAGAACGCAGATGAAGCAAGCCGCTGAACGGGATCAAAGCTGTATCGATTGCCATAAAGGTATTGCCCATGAACTACCTGGCAATATGGAAGCGTCAGGTGGGATGATTGCTGGCTTAATACAAAAAGCCGAACGCACATCATTCTCCGAAGGCAAAGATTACTACAGTGTACGCTACCTGCCAATGTACGAAGATGAAGGCTTAACCATTGACGGTGGTCAGCTAAACCCAGCTTCTGCCGTTAAGGTTGTTCAAGTTAAAGATAATACTGTACAGGTTGAAATTGCGGGTTGGCGTAAAACCAAGGGCTTTGGCCGGGTAATCAATGAAGACTTTGGCATGAATATTCCAACAGCAGCTTTAAGTAAAGATGCAGCCTTAAATGAAACACTAGTGGAAAAATTTGAAGAGAAAGAAGACGACTTAACGGGACTTGGGTGGCAACGCGTTTCTGTAAAACTGTGGATGCCGAAAGAATCACTGATTGACGATGTTGAAGTGATTTGGGCGGAGGCTCGCCCTGCTTATAACGACAACTGTAGTGTCTGTCATACCCAACCAGCAGAGAATCATTTCGATGCGAATACTTGGCCTGGTATGTTCAACGGAATGCTCGCGTTCATCAACCTTGACCGTGATAGTGAAGCATTAGTGTTGAAATATTTACAGAAGCACTCGTCAGATTTTTCTGACGCCGACCATTAAAAGAAGCGAAGTGAGGTTAACTATGTCTCTGAGTCGACGACATTTTCTTAAAGGGCTAGCAACAACTAGTGCGGTAGCGGTTATTGGCCCGAGTTTACTAACATCCGCTGCACGGGCTGCAGAAGAGGTTTCATCTCCTTATTCTGCTGATGGTGTTTGGAAAGTATCAGGATCGCACTGGGGTGCGTTCCGCGCCAGAATTTATAACGGTAAAGTGACAGATATCGAACCGTTAGCGCGTGACAAATACCCGACAGATATGCTGAAAGGAATAAAAGGGATCATTTATAACCCTTCACGGGTGAAATACCCAATGGTCCGCCTAGATTGGTTAAAA
The DNA here is from genome assembly GCF_050336695.1 of Photobacterium minamisatsumaniensis. NCBI lineage: Bacteria > Pseudomonadati > Pseudomonadota > Gammaproteobacteria > Vibrionales > Vibrionaceae > Photobacterium > Photobacterium minamisatsumaniensis. The sequence goes on from NZ_JAKJSI010000025.1 coordinate 71,982, forward strand.
AAACATAAATACAGTGGGGATACTCGAGGAAACAATCGCTTTGTAAGGGTTACTTGGGATGAAGCACTCGATTTGTTTTACCAAGAACTGGAACGTGTGCAGAAAGACTATGGTCCATGGGCATTGCACGCTGGCATGACAGGCTGGCGTCAAACAGGGCAGTTTCACAGCTGTGGTAACCATATGCAGCGTGCCGTCGGGATGCACGGTAATTTCATGACTAAAATCGGTGACTACTCAACGGGTGCTGGTCAAACGATTATGCCATATATACTTGGCTCAACTGAGGTTTATGCGCAGGGGACGTCGTGGCCTGAAATCTTGGAGAACAGTCAAAATGTTATTTTATGGGCAAATGATCCCATTAAAAATACGCAAGTAGGTTGGCAGTGTGAAACACATGACTCTTACGAATATTATGAACAGCTGAAAGATAAAGTGGCAAAAGGGGAGATCAAAGTGATCTCTATTGATCCAGTTAAGTCAAAAAGCCAAAATTACCTTGGCTGCGATCAGATCTACGTTAACCCCCAAACTGATGTGCCTTTCATGCTTGCCATTGCACATACTCTTTACACTGAAGATCTGTACGATAAAGAATTTATTGATACCTATGCATTAGGTTTTGATGAATTTATTCCATATGTTATTGGTGAAGCTGACGATAAGACTGCGAAAACACCGGAATGGGCTGAGTCTATTTGTGGTGTAAAGGCTGATCAAATCCGTGATTTTGCGCGAATGATCGCGAAAGAACGTACCCAAATTATTTTTGGCTGGGCAGCACAGCGCCAGCAACACGGCGAACAACCTTATTGGATGGGTGCTGTTATCGCGACCATGCTTGGGCAAATCGGTCTTCCTGGTGGTGGTATTTCTTATTCTCACCATTACAGTGGTGTCGGGATCCCACCAACTGGGGCTGCTGGTCCTGGTGGTTTTCCCCGTAATGTTGATGAGGGTAAGAAACCCAAATGGGATAACACCGACTTCAATGGTTACAGTCGGACAATTCCTGTTGCCCGTTGGATTGATGCTATTTTAGAGCCGGGTAAAGAGATCAACTACAACGGCAGTAAGGTGATTTTACCTGACACTAAAATGCTGGTGGTTAGTGGTTGTAATCCGTGGCATCACCATCAAGATCGTAATCGGATGAAACTTGCTTTTCAAAAACTGCAAACTGTTGTCACTATAGAGTTTGCTTGGACAGCCACATGCCGCTTTTCAGACATCGTTTTACCCGCATGTACCCAATTTGAGCGTAATGATATTGACCTTTATGGTGCATACTCAGCGACAGGCATACTGGCTATGCATAAATTGGTTGATCCACTTTATCAATCGCGATCCGATTTCGATATTTTCACTGATTTTTGTCGTCGATTTGGACGTGAAAAAGAGTACACCCGTGGTATGGATGAGATGGAGTGGGTGAGACGTTTATATGATGACTGCCGAGAAGCGAACAAAGCTAATTTTGAAATGCCGGAATTCGAGAAATTCTGGGATATTAATGCAGCTGGCTGGGTCGACTTTGGTGTGGGTAAAAACTTTGTACGCCACGCAGATTTTAGGGAAGACCCGGAAATTAACCCATTAGGCACCCCGTCTGGTTTCATCGAAGTTTATAGCCGAAAAATTGCAAGTTACAACTACGAGCATTGCCAAGGGCATCCAATGTGGTTTGAAAAGGCTGAACGTTCTCATGGCGGCCCTGGTTCAGATAAGCATCCATTATGGTTACAGTCATGCCACCCAGACCAACGTCTTCATTCGCAAATGTGTGAGTCAGATGAATACCGTGCGACATACACTGTACAGGGGCGAGAACCTGTTTATATGAGCCCAGAAGATGCGAAAGCCAGAGGTATTAAAGACGGTGATTTGGTTCGGGTATTTAATGACCGAGGGCAGTTATTAGCAGGGGCACGTGTTTCAGCTGATTATCCTCCGGGTGTTGTGCGCATTTATGAGGGGGCATGGTATGGCCCACTGAATGAAAAGGTTGGGGCAATTGATACTTATGGTGACCCAAATACTGTCACCATGGATGTGGGAACATCCGAGTTGGCTCAGGCAACCAGCGCCAATACAGTAATCGTTGAGATAGAGAAGTTTGTTGGTGACGCTCCGCCAGTAACGGCATTTGGTGGGCCGATATACGAAGCTTGATAACAGGATAGAGACAGAATAAAAAGCCCTTTAACAAAGGGCTTTTTTCGTTAGAGTAGGAGCTTTTTATTTTGACGCCAGCCAAGGACAAACAGCCCTAATGCGATGACGCTTGATGTTGTCGGTTCGGGGATAAAAGGTGTGTCATCTGGCATCGCACCTGAAAAGATCGGACCCCAGATTTTGCCGTATTGGTAATGTTTGTTAACCACCACTGAACCTTTTATTTCAGTATGGTTGGTTAGTGTTGCAAGTGGCGCAAGTACATTGCCATAAATAGCTTTGGTTAAATTAAGTGTTTCTGATTGGTGAAAGTTCCAAATTATTAATTCAGAGATAGCCGAATTAACAAATTCGCTGATTGCATTGGCTGTGTAGGTTGAATCATCGATATCTGTACCGGCGACATTAATGACAATGGCTGAAGGGGCTTGAGTGTTTAGGTTAAGCGAATAACTTTGCACAAAGGGGTTTTCGAATAAATCACTACTATCGATATTAAAGACAGCAAGATCATGACCAACAGAACTACCAACATCGAAACTGGCATTGCCGCAGCATGCTGAAGGCTGTGTTAGCAGCGAGTTAGACGAAAGTGAGGCGAGAAAAGAAGAGTATTGTAATAGATCAGTCTGTATTTGAGCAAAGTTGTAACTACTGGTATCGCTAGTGAGCACTCCTCCGACACCGTTGAGGGATACAACCCCATTGTTGTTACCGCCAACAATAGCACTATAACCATTGTTAACTTGTACATTAACATTGAGGTCTCCACCAACAACTAACCCGACCTCATTTGCCAAAGCCTGTGGCTGCTGAGTTGTATAGTTAGAGGCGGTGCCGTTGAGATCACCCATGATCAGTGCTTTTCCATCCACCTCGCTAGTCGACTCAAGATCGTTGAACACAATGAGTTGATAGTTATTCAATAGGTCAATTGGGCCTGCGAGCAATGAGGGTGCGCAGACAAAGCACAGGGCTGTTAAAAAAATCGAGGTTGGCTTTAGCACGTTATAATGCTCCTTGAAAACAAGTACGACATAGCATGTACTTGTTAGGCAAAACTTAGACCATTTATTTTTTTCGTCTTAAATTGACGATTTCATTTATTGATTGTTATTCAGAGCCTTATGTTGTTTAGATTTTATCTAAACAACACAGCTGTTCATTTTGGTGCGTTTAGAGTGTCAGTTTTATTTACAATTAAAGTCTTCTTAAACACGCTATTCACTAATTCTTATAGTTATAAAGTGAGAAAAATAGGCGTTAAAGCGAGATCGTACGTATCGTTACGTTAATGTGTCAGCCTTTTTTACACGATTAAATATTGTCTTCATGCTGTGTTATTAACCGATGATAAACACAGTTAAGTACAACAGACTTGTTTTTGGGACATTTTGGGTGGTGGCAGTGAGGTATACTTTGCTTACTCCATGTACGTTTGATTAAGCTGTTTTTGCACGCAGAGTGGTATAAATAAGTGATCCAGTGCTTATGGCAGTTTCTCTATCTAAGTAGCAATACCGATATTTATATATTATATTTCAGCCTATTATGAAACCTTACCGACCAGACTGCTCAATGATGAAAAATAAAACAACACCAACTTATGGCTTAGGTGATTCGACCCTGCAGGCTGCTGGTGGTGAAAATGGTGTGAAAACTTTGGTAGATAGTTTTTATCTGCATATGGACACCTTACCTGAAGCTGCTGCTATTCGAGCAATGCACGCTGATGACCTAACGGAGTCAAGTGAAAAACTAACTACGTTCCTAATTGGTTGGATGGGCGGTCCATCACGCTATAGTGAAAAATACGGCTCAATGAACATCCCTGGAGCCCACCGCCACCTCTCAATAGGAATTGCCGAAAAAGAGGCTTGGTTGCTGTGCATGCAAAAAGCGTTGGACGACCAAGGGTATGATGAGGTTTTCAAACGTTACATCATGGTTCAGCTATCATTTCCTGCTGAAATGTGTCGAAATCGGACTTGATCATAAATTCCCGTTCTATGAATTATGCACACTAAGTTTGCGTGCAAAAAAGAGAAAACTGGCACCTAAAAATGCTAACGGTGCTGGCTCTGGTATTTGTGTAGGCGGGATCATCGCTCTCTCATAAGACATTACTTTTGCCGTGATGATAGCTTCATTATCTGCTACTTCTTTGGTTAGGAAGCTAGAAATTGTATTACCGCTGACTTTAAACCCTTCAACCGCAATGGTGTATTGTACGCTGTCGATTAGAAATGTCTGCGTTGCAGCCGCCGAGCTAACGAGTACTCGGTCAGCACAGCCATTATCGTTAACATCTGGTTGTTGGACTGTTTCGGGGTAAGCACATGGCGTGTCATTGTTTGGTGTCTCTTCGTGGTTAAAATCAAACACGAATTCAATGGGAGAAGACGCGGCACCGCCAAGAGAGACTGTTGTCGTTAGTTTTAATTGAGCGTTGTCTAAACTAGGTGGGTAAACGGGGTTATTGGCGTGGGTGAATGTCCCTAAATTGAAGACATCGCTTTGCTCTGTTGCAGAATCAAAGGTTGTGACAAATGTATCTTCCGACTCAAAAGTATAGCCACTTTGCCCGTAGCCAGCACTTCCCCCCCAGCTAATCATTGGGTCGGTTGCCGTTCCTGATTCTGTTGTCGTATTACCTCCATCAGATGTGACGACGTTCTGCCACTCTGCAGTAAAACTACCAAAGGTGATGTCTATTGTTGCCGAATTAGCCCCAAATGAAGTCAGGGCTATTAAAGGAAAGATGTATTTATTAATCATCATACAGGTCGTCCGTTCTGTCATTAAGTGCTGAAGTCGAGTTACCTTAGAACGACTAAGCAAGATGAGTGCCATTAATTTAATTGTTTTTATTCAGGCACTTAATTGCATCTGGTTTCCCGTCATTCTCATTGTGTAGAATTTGAGATTTCATTTAGCGAATCACGATTAAGTCGTTAAAGGAATAGGTTACGGCTTTAGTTTTTCTTTTCTTTATTTAACTAGCACGTAATCTATGCCGCCAGTATTGATGTTGATTGATTAATTAGGTGGTTTAGGTAGTGATGGACATTTCGTGGGATGTGATTGGTGTACTCTTTCTTGTTGCGAGTTTAGCTGGCTTTATTGATGCCTTAGCTGGAGGGGGAGGAATGCTCACAGTTCCGGCGTTACTTGCTGTTGGTATACCACCCGCACAGGCACTTGCGACTAATAAATTACAAAGTTCATTTGGTAGCTTTTCAGCTTCGCTGTATTTTGTCCGTAATGGCCTCGTGAAGCTCAGTGATATGCGTTTGGCCATTTGTTGTACTTTTGTCGGCTCTGCAATCGGGGCGCTGTTGGTACAAGTGATTAACCCTGGGCTTCTTACAAACCTGATCCCTGTGTTACTTGTCTGTATTGCTTTCTATTTTTTATTTGCGCCTGAAGCTGGAAGCGGTGGCGGCCAGCCTAAAATGAGCGAGGCTGGTTTTGCATTAACGGTTGGGGCGGGTATCGGCTTTTATGATGGCTTCTTTGGTCCAGGCACCGGCTCTTTGTTTGCAGTGTGTTTTGTATTGATCGCTCAAGTAGGGATTGTTGAAGCCACAGCTAAAACCAAAGTACTCAACTTCACCTCAAATTTTGCAGCTTTATTGTTTTTCATTTTGGCTGGACTGCCGATTTGGGAAATAGGCTTGATCATGGCAATTGGTGGATTTATAGGGGCTCGCTTAGGCGCGAAAGTCGTCGTAACGAAAGGACGTAAACTTATTCGCCCGTTAGTCGTGGTTGTATCAATGATAATGGCAGCAAAGCTTTTACTTGAACAAAATTCAGAATGGCTTACTTCATTATCCTCGTAGCGGAATACGTAAGCCATGGAATGTATGATATTGGTGGTATGAACCCTGATAACTAAGGGCTATGCCACAAGCTCTACAGTATCTTCGGTTGCCCATTCGATACATGCTTTTGCAAGGATATTCAGTGAATCAAGGCAAAGCTCTGGTTGGTTATGAGCTAATTCTGCCAGTGCGACTGGAATTTCGGTGCAACCTAAGATCACTGCCTCAGCACCCTGAGCGATCAGTGAGTCAAAGACCGGCTTCATTAGCTGGTGGCCAAGCTTTATATCGCCTGCTTTAACGGCATAAATCCCTTCCATAACGGCTTGTTGCTGGGGGGATGTTGTCCCGATTGCCGATATTTGTTTTTGCGCGAGTTTGGTTTGGTACATGCGGGTTTGCATTGTAGCCGTTGTCGCCATAATACCGACTTTCCGGTAATTTCGGCAGTGCGCTTCTTTAACAACGCTATCAAGAATACTGATTGTATGTACGTTGCAGCTATTTGCGAGGCGAGGATACCAATAGTGCGCAGTATTACATGGCATGACAATACATTCTGCGCCTGCTTGCTGTAACTGTTCCATACCTTGCTTAAGTGCTGGATAAGGGTCTGCGCCATTGCTGATGAGAAAGGCAGTGCGATCTGGGATCTGCGGGTTATTACTAACAAGCATAGGGATATGCTGCTGATCGTTATGTGCTGGCGTCTGTGCGATTATTTTCTGCATAAACTCAACGGTCGCCAACGGTCCCATACCACCTAAAATACCCAACTTCCTGCTCATAATGCTGTTCCTACAGTATTTTTAACTGAATTCACTATAAGTTAGCTGTTGCCCTGTGAGAAATGCCGTTGCTGAGCCTGTTATGCATAATCGGTATGACTTGATGGTGAAAGTGTGATCTATATGCCTTGAAATCTCTCTTTGTGTGAAACATGTTTCGTTATACTACGCTTTTCTTTTTATTCGACGTTTATGAATATTGAAAGCAAGTGGTTAGAAGACTTTTTAGTGTTAGCTGAAGTCAGGAATTTTTCATTGGCTGCTGAAAAGCGTAATGTCACCCAACCTGCATTTAGCCGGCGCATTAAAGCACTTGAACATACTGTTGGTGCAGAGTTAATCGATCGGAGCAAAACCCCAGTGGCGTTGACGCCGAGTGGCCGCTTGTTTCGAATTACAGCTCGCACGTTGATGAATCAAATGATGGATGGGATCGGGCAATTGTCTGATCTGTCTAAACTGGGCGGCAATATTGTAAGGGTTGCTGCTGCACACTCGTTAGCAACTAGCCTTGTCCCCTCGGTCCAATCGAAATTATTGGCTGGAAAACATAACCCGTTGTTAAGCGTAGAAGCCATTGATGTCGATCAGGCCATTGAAGAGTTACAAGAAGGGGGCTGTGATTTATTACTGGCTTTTGATGATGAACTACTTCGATTACCCCCTTACCAGTCATTACAAATAGGTGAAGCTGAGCTCTTACCTGTTTGTGCCTGTGATAATGAGGGAAATCCGCTTTATTGTTTTACAAACCGTCAAGAAGTGCCTTGGCTCGCGTATAGCCCAAGTTCTTATATGGGGCGTCAAGTTGAAGCTATACGTGATCAGGTAAGGCTAAAGCCGATCTTTTCATCCTCAATGACAGACTTGTTAAAGATACTTGTTTTGCAAGGGCTTGGGGTTGCATGGCTGCCTGACTATGCCATAAGGGAAGAGTTAAAAACGGGGAAGGTTGCTATTGTCGGTGACACTCACCTGAGACTACCAATTACTTATTATGCCTATCGTTATCAAGCTCGTTTGCATCCTGCAGGAGAGCAAGTTTGGCGGGCACTACGAGAGCATATAGCGGAATAGCATTGAAGCAATAACCAGACAGTTATTGCTTCAATGACAGAATTATCGCGTCATATTAAACAATCATTGGAGCGAGAAGGAAACCGCAAACTGTTGAAACGGCGACCCCAACTAAACCCGGTAATAAGAATGGGTGATCAAAGATATTCTTACCCATTCGAGTCGAGCCTGTTGAATCAAACTCAATGGCAGCTAGCGACGTTGGATAAGTCGGTAAAACAAACACACCAGTCACAGCGACAAACGACGCGAGTATTGCCCAATGAGGCACTTGTAAGCTTAACGCTAAAGGGATGATCAGTGGTGTAGTTGCACCTTGAGAAAGCAGTAATGTACAAGTGCCAAATAATACCAGTGATAGCAGCATTGGGTAAGATTGCAGGAGTGTACCTGCAAACTCTTTAATTTCAGGCAAGTAAGCATTCACCATCGTCGAACCCATTGTCACAATACCCAGAATGACTGCCACAGAGCTCATACCGGAGCGGAATGTTGTTGTACGGATGATTTTGTCTGGGTGAACGTTACACATTGGTACCATCAGACAAGCGACGGCAAACATTGAGACGATAATGATATCGCGTGTCGACATCATGCTGCCATCGGCAAAGTGTGGGCGTAGAGCCGGAAATGCCGCATAGATAACAATGGCAACCGTTGCTAACAAAAACAGCATGACGGAGTATTTAGCTTTTGGATCTAAGGATATATTTTGGCTGGTGTGTTGCTTATGTTCTTGTTGTAACCGCGAGAGATAAACAGGATCATCTTTGAGTTCACAGCCTTGGCGTGAAGCAATGAATGCGCCAACCATGGCTGCAATAAACGAAGCGGGAAGACAAACGGCCATTATTTCAAGGAAGCTTACTCCAATGGGTTCCATGATGGAGATCATCGCAGCCATAGCGGCAGAAATAGGAGAGCCTGAAATAGCGACTTGTGACGCCACAACGGCACCAGCAAGGGGGCGTGAGGGTCTTACCCCAATTTCTTTCGCGACTTCTGATATTACAGGTAATGTTGAAAAAACAGTGTATCCAGTACCTGCCATAATCGTCATTAACCAAGTGATCATCGGCGCTAAAAAGCAAATATAACGAGGGTTACGTCGCATGAGGTTGCCAGCGTGGTGTACCAGCCAGTCCATCCCTCCAGCAGCTTGCATGGTAGAGGCTGCCGTTACAACTGCCATGATGATCAAAATAACATTAACGGCAGGAGCACTAGGCTCGAGCCCGAACCCCAGAGTTAAAATGGCTAAACCTAGTCCCCCAGCTAAACCTACGCCAAGGCCTCCCATTTTGAGTCCCCAATAGATACAGCCCAATACCACCATGAGTTGCAATACTACAAACATAACCCGTCCTCTCCCTAAGGGATGAAATAAAAACCATCAATAACTTGTGGGTATGGTGCGCAAACTGGTCGGCGCTGTTAAATGCTAAATACTGCTTCTCAATAACGAATCGGCATGGCGGTATGGAAATAGTTGAGATTCGGTTAACAGAATAAGTCTATTAAGTCTGATTTTGTGTGAATAATGGCCGGTTAAAGGTTGAAAAATAGGCACTTATTTCTTTCTAGCACAAAATTGACGTATCAGAAGAGCATGATAAAAATACAATCAATTCCTAACTGGAATAGGTTGTCGTCCTTAGTTTCACTGTTCCTTATTGCGTTGCAGTGCTAGTTTCATGCACCTTAACCAGTTGATAGAAGAGATAGTATTTAATGGATTTGTCACTCGACGTGCTTGGGTTACTTTTTTTAGTCGCGGGACTTGCTGGTTTTATTGATGCCATTGCAGGTGGTGGTGGGTTGTTAACAGTGCCAGCTTTACTTGCAGCGGGTATACCGCCGACACAAGCGCTCGCAACGAACAAGCTTCAAGGCTCATTTGGTAGTTTTTCAGCCTCGCTATATTTCGTACGAAATGGTTTTGTCAGTTTACGTGAAATGCGTAATGCAATTGTTTTTACTTTTATTGGTGCTGCGCTAGGTGCTGAGCTTGTACAGCGTATTGATGCCGGGCTACTAACGAGCCTCATCCCTATTTTATTAGTTTGTATTTCACTCTATTTTCTTTTTGCCCCCCAAGCAGGCCAAGGCGGTGGAACGCCTAAATTATCAGAAAACGTTTTTGCACTAACGGTTGGTACGAGTATTGGCTTTTATGATGGTTTTTTTGGCCCCGGTGCTGGTGCGCTATATACCATTTGCTTTGTGGCTATTGCACAATTTGGTTTGGTTGAGGCAACGGCTAGAACCAAAATCTTAAACTTTACTTCAAACTTCGCTGCACTTTTATTTTTCATTGCCGCAGGGCTACCGGTGTGGGAAGTCGGCTTGGTGATGGCTGTCGGAGGCTTTATTGGGGCACGCATGGGGGCAAAAGTTGTAATAGCGAAAGGACGAAAGTTGATCAGACCTATGGTTGTGATTATTTCAATGGTAATGGCGATTAAATTACTGTTGGAACAGAACCCGCAATGGTTTCAATAAGTGTGCGAATGCGTTCTGATTGGTAACTATTTTGCCGATAGCACAGGTGAACTGGGCGAGTGAGAGCATGTAAAAAGTCAAAATGATGGCAATGCTCAGGGCTTATTTTTAAGGTTTTCGTGATTGAAATTGGTACAAGAGCGGGAGCCACACCACCTAATGCGAGCTGAGCGGCGGCTGTGTATGAGTCCATTTCCATTAAAGGAAGGATCCCTGCCTTTTGAAGTATGCCTGCTTGGTTTGCATTTGCTGGGTTATTGAAGTCATTCACCAGTAGCTGGGTTGGTTGTTGTTCAAGTGGCTGTAGACTAACAATTGCAAACGGCTCATCAAACAGATGCTGAGTTGATAAACCATGTTGTGGGGGTAAATGGCCAGCACAAAACCCAACGGTTGCATCGCCAGATTGAACCCTTTCGACGATAACAGGTGTGTGATGTGTGGTGATTGATATATAAGGATCACATTTAAAATAGCGTCCCATTAAGTTGCCGAGGTAGCCTGCGACTAACGTTTCTGAGCAGGCAAGGCGAATGAGAGAATGATCTTGGATACGCTGTTGATCGAAGATTAGCCCTTTCATTGCTTTATAGCTTGGCCCTATATTGTCGATAAGGGCGATGGCATCCGCGGTCAATTTAATGTGGCGTCCTGCGGGTTCGATGAGCTTTTTCCCTAGACGTTGCTCTAGCTTGGCGATTCGCTTACTGACAGCACTTTGACTGAGATAAAGGCGGCTTCCTGCCCGGCTCATCGTTCCTTCTTCAGCAAGAACTAATAATGTTTCAATTCCTTCGAGTAACAAAACGGTACTTCCTGCTGACTATTGATTGCTTATCGTAACGGCTTGTGGAATAACGAGTACTCCACTTAACATTAGTTACCAGCTTCTTGCTGGGTAATGCTACCGACTTCAAGCATCGCTGCGACTTCAAGGTGCTCGGCATTCATCATAGAAGATATACGCTGCACTGAAGAAAGTAACAACGATTGTTCCCATTCTTCTAACTTTTGAAAGCGTGCCACAAAATCTTCTTGAAGAGGTGGTGGTGCTTTTGCTAACACTTCCTTACCTTCCTCTGTTAAATAAGCGTGCACTTTTCGTTTATCAAGTTTGCTACGTTCACGAACAACGAGTTGGCGCTTCTCTAATCGGTCAAGGATCGTTGTCGCTGTTGCCTGGCTCATGTTCGTATTGTTAGAAAGTTGCCTGATAGTCACTTCACCAGAATCTCGGATAGCACGCATTAGTACTAATTGTGGCCCCGTTAAGCCCGCGACCTTATTTAGCTTGCGCGAATGCAGGTCGATGGCTCGGATGATCTGTCGAAGGGCGATCAGGACTTCGTCATGCTTGTCCATAAAACTCTCCTGAAATATTGTTCGGCGAAATTACAACAAACGAGCACAAGTTGGAAGTGTTAGTTTTCAGAATGTTGCACAAACCCGCGATGTGACATTTGTCGTCCTTTTAATAATGACCGCTAATGGCAGGTTTACAAGTTGTTACAATTATGGATATCATAAATGTAATAAAAATAATTATCACTTAGATTTCTATTTAGTTATATCTATAAACAGCTTTCACATGGACGAAAACAATAATGAAAACACCTTTTACACTTAATCTTTTTATGGCTTCATTACTCACGATGCCACTTGCAGCCAATGCAGAGATCACTAAAAGTGATGTGGTTGAACACTATGCCGATATTGCTCACGCGGTCTACAGTGATTCTCTGGCCACAGCGCAGTCACTTGATAAAGCCATTGATTCCCTTATTGCTTCACCTTCGCAAGACAGCCTAGAGAAGGCTCGAAAAGCATGGAAGCAAGCCCGAGTGCCTTACCAGCAATCTGAGGTCTTCCGTTTTGGCAACGCTGTCGTTGATGATTGGGAAGGGCAACTGAATGCGTGGCCATTAGATGAGGGGTTAATTGATTATGTGGCTGACGACTATCAGTATGAATTAGGCAATGAGGGGGCTCAGGCTAATATTGTTGCCAGTCAATCAATCCAAGTCGGCAACCGTAAAGTAAGTGCTGCTAAGATAACGCCTGAGTTATTGGCTGATCTTAATGAAATTGGCGGTTCTGAAGCGAATGTTGCAACGGGTTACCATGCGATTGAATTTTTACTTTGGGGCCAAGATTTAAATGGCACGGGAGAAGGGGCAGGCGAACGGCCGTACACGGATTTTGCTTATGGCGAAGCATGTACCAATGATAACTGTGACCGTCGGCGTGAATATTTGAAAGCTACGTCGGTACTACTTCAACGTGATTTGAGTTGGATGGAGCAACAGTGGTCTGCTAATTCAACGACTAATTACCGAACCGAATTGCTTGCTGATTCAAGCGATAATGGTTTACGTAAAATGCTATTTGGAATGGGGTCTCTATCGCTCGGTGAACTGGCGGGAGAGCGCATGAAGGTGGCACTAGAAGCTAATTCAACAGAAGATGAGCACGATTGCTTCTCTGATAACACCCATAACTCCCATTACTATAATGAGCAGGGTATTTATAACGTTTATACAGGCAACTACATGCGTGTAAACGGTGAGTTGCTATCAGGCCCAAGCATTCATGATTTAGTTGAAAAGAAAGACAAGCAAGCTGCAATGGCCATTCAGGCCGAATTTGATCAGGCCCGCTCACAAGTCTATACCTTGGTGCAATCAGCTGAAAAAGATAACCAGTCATTTGATCAGTTAATCGCTTCAGGTAACAAGGAAGGCCACGCTTTAGTGAACGGTGCCATTATTGCACTGGTTAAGCAAACTGAAGGTATCGAGAAAGCTGCCGGTATTCTTGGGGTGAGTAACCTTAATCCAGACACTGCTGATCACCAGTTTTAATCTTTTATTTTAAATGAAGAATAAATAGGCGAGTTGCGTAGGTGAAATCGTATTCGCCTATGCATGAAGTAAGGGCTCATTAGGCTTTTTCCTAGGAGCCCTTTTGCCGTTATAACGAGTATGTGAGCTATGAAGTTATCGTCATCTTTTTTATTAATTTCGTGGGTATTACTGACATTTGATGCCTTTGCGACCCCTTCTGAACCAGAGAAAAAACGATCAGCAGATCAAATAAAAATAATGAAGTCAGGGGGTAATACGACCGTTAGAAAGTCAGGCCCGAATGCATTTTCTTTGCCTGCTGCTAATTTACCGCTATCAAAACGTTTAGATTTCAGTGTTGGAAACAGTTTCTTTCGCAATCCGTGGGTACAAGCACCTGCAACGACCGATGCGCGCGATGGCCTTGGTCCTCTGTTTAATACCAATGGTTGCCAGAATTGCCACATTAAAGATGGCCGAGGCCATCCTCCTGAAAGTGGTGATAGCAATGCCGTTTCGATGCTTGTGCGTTTGAGTATTCCTGCGGTAACTGACGAACAAAAACGCGCCATCATCACGGATGGCGTGATCCCTGATCCTATCTATGGCGGCCAGTTGCAAGACTTTGCGCTTTCTGGGGCAAAACCAGAAGGGCAAATAGCGATAACCTATCAAGAATTAGCTGTAACTTTCGCTGATGGCGAGGTTGTAATGTTGCGCAAACCAACATTAAAGATAACTGACTTGAATTATGGCCCGATCCACCCTGATGCCATGATGTCGGCACGCGTGGCGCCACCCATGATTGGGCTGGGTTTATTAGAGCAAATTCCAGAAGAAACGTTGATAGAAATGGCGAGTCATCAGTTAACTGAGGGCAAGGGCGTCACAGGTAAAATAAATAAAGTCTGGGATGTTGAACAGCAGAAATTGGTGGCAGGGCGTTTTGGCTGGAAAGCGGGCCAGCCAAACCTGATGCAGCAGAATGCCGCCGCATTTAATGGCGATCTTGGTTTAACGAGCCACCTATTTCCTGTTGAAAACTGTACCAGCATGCAAACAATTTGTCAGGAATTACCCAATGGTGGCGATATTGAAGTGAGTCAAAATGTACTGACATTCGTTGAGTTTTATTCTCGTCACCTTGCTGTGCCTGCAAGGCGCAATATTGATGATCCCCAAGTACAAAAAGGCGAAGTGTTATTTGAAGATGTGGGTTGCAAAAGTTGCCACCAAACGCAATTGAAAACAGCCGCTAACACAGCGCTTCCCGCCTTGTCTGAACAGTTAATAAACCCTTATACAGACTTGTTGTTACATGACATGGGAGAGGGGCTTGCCGATGATCGCGGTGAATATTTAGCGAACGGTCGTGAGTGGCGTACCGCACCGTTATGGGGGCTGGGTTATACCAAAGAAGTTAACGGGCATACAACACTGCTGCATGATGGTCGGGCAAGAACCGTGATGGAAGCCGTGCTATGGCATGGTGGGGAAGCGCAACCAAGTCGTGACAAAGTATTGGCATTGTCGAAAGATAACCGTGATGCCCTAATTGCCTTCCTTGGCTCACTTTAAGGGATTATGTATGAAGCAAACATTGAGGTTAGCCGTGCTGGCGATAGTGACGACAATTATCGGGGGGTGTCAATCAGATGCAGAAACTACTCCAAAAGTCATTCATCAGCAACATACAGTCGCTGCAGAAACATTTTCAGAGGCTGCTAACGAGTTGTCTGCGAGTGTTAACAGGGTATGCCGTAATTACTCCAATGCAGCACTTATTGATGCACAACAAGCATGGCAACGCGCAATGCAGCATTGGATGTTTTTTCAAGGGCGAGAAAAAGGCAGTGAGAATGCACTGGCGTTAAGCTGGGATATTCAGTTTTGGCCAGACAAGAAAAACACCACGGGCCGTAAATTGACTCAACTGTTAGAGCAAGATGTTCAATGGACTGCAACATTGCTAAGTGAGCAGAGTGTGGCGGTGCAGGGTTTAGGAGCCGCAGAGTGGTTTTTATTCGAACATTCAGAGTTGCTAAAACAACCAAAGGGGTGTGAGTTAGCAATAGCGGTTGGGCAGCGTATTACCCAAAACGCAATCCAACTGGAGGCTGCGTGGCAATCTAACCCTTGGCAACAACTGACGCCTCAATTGGCATTAGTTGAATACTTAGGCGCGTTAAGTAATCAGCTTGATTACAGTATGAAAAAATTGACGCGTCCTCTGGGTAAACCCGGTTTCCCAAAGCCTTACCAAGCTGAGTCTTGGCGTTCAGGTACGTCATTAGCAAACTTAAAATTCAGTGTTGAGGCAATGCAACAGCTCTATATTGCAGAGGGAAAAGGTCTTGATGCGTTATTAAGAAGTAAAGAGCACTTTAGTACTGCAGACCGAATAGCACTGAGGTTTCAAACATTGCTAGACAGTTGGCCGACAGAGCCAAGTATGGGGGAGATGTTAACAACACGAGAGGGGTATCGCTCACTCTTGAAGATATCAAATAGCTTAGAGTACATCCAAATTGCACTGCAAGATGACGTTGCACCAGAGCTAGGAATTGTTGTGGGGTTCAATGCAACCGATGGTGACTGATCAAACAAGGCGGAAGTTGTTACAAGGTGCTCTGGGCGGAATTGTACTTTCCCCGTTTGCCAGTGTTCTGAGTGGTTGTAGTCAGCCCCTTCCAGTTATTAATGCTTCTGATAAACCGAACGTTGCCAATAGTAGGGAAGCTATTATTGGCTGTAGCCGTCAGCCAAACGGGCAGTTTGACGTTGTTGTTGCTAAGCCCAATGGAATGCCAATTTATCAGCTGAACTTACCTGCGCGAGGCCACGGGGTTGCTATTCAGCCGAATGGCACGTTAGCGGCGGCATTCAGTCGCCGTCCTGGCCGTTATTTGCAAGTTTTTGACTATCGTACTGGTGAACGTTGGCCTTTAAAACAAGCCGATCAGGACAGACACTATTATGGGCACGGTGTATTTTCACCTGATGGGCAATGGCTTTATGCTACAGAAGGAAAAGCACACACTAGCGAAGGTGTTATCGGGGTATATGCGCTAAACCACGAGGCCTCGACACAGCCTAAGCTAATTAAAGTCGCTGAATTTACGGGTTTTGGTATTGGTCCTCATGAGGTTGTTCTCGCGGATCAAGATACACTTGCTATCGGTGTTGGAGGTGTGCATACGCAGGGTAGAACACCGCTGAACTTAGATACAATGCAGCCCGCATTGGTTTACATTAACCGCCATACCGGTGAGTTGGTCGATCAGGCTGAGTTGGCAGATAAACGGTTGAGTATTCGCCACCTTAGTGTGACCGAGTCAGGAGACATTGCTTGCGGCCAGCAATACCGTGGCGAACCTGAAGATGCCGTACCGCTGGTGGCTTTACACCGTCGAGGTGGGCCACTTAATAGTTTGGTCGCAGAAGATGAAGAGTGGCAGCGCTTTAATCACTATATTGCAAGTATTGCCAGTCTCGATGGCTATTTGCTTGCAACGTCTCCAAGGGGAAACTGCTACGGTATTTGGAATGAGGCCTCAAAGGAATTAGTGGCGCTAAACCCCTTGATAGATGCATCTGGAGTTGGTGTCTTGAACGGGGCATGGCGAGTGGGTTCCGGCTCAGGAAAAATTGCGTCAGTGAGTCCACCAGCGACCAGTGTGACCTTCCAAAGCCCTATCATGTGGGATAATCATTGGCATATTGTGGGGACAAATAAGAAATCCAGTTGATTTTCGAATAATTGAAACATTGCTGACTGACGTTGAAGGCTAAATTTAACTCGTCATTTATTGTATTTGCCATAATTAAAAGAATGGTGATGAGGAGTCAGTTGGCGATGACAAAGCTTAGTCGGATTGGCCTTGTTCTAATAGTTGCTTGTTCTCAGACACTTTTGGCTGAAGAGTTTCAACCGGTACAGCCACTATCTGCTCAAGCAGAGATAGAACAACGATTTTCTGAAGATATTATTCAGAGCAGAAAAGCACAACAATGGGTTCACGAGGTGGCCAATAACATTGTGGCGATACGCTATGTCGATAAACTTGCTGAACTCTATCATGCCATTGGTTTTGTTCCCCTTTGGCAAGATACTTTTACGGCCTCAGAATTTGAAGAGCAGCTCCGTATTATTGCGCTTTCTGGCGTGAGTAGTGATTTTTCGAATCGATATAGGCTACTGAAAAGTTACAAACAAAGTAATGATTGGCGGCAATACGACTTGCTTGCGTCCGATACGCTATTTGCGTATATGAGCTATGTTGAAGGCATGCCTACACACGGGCGTGGCTGGTTATTTGGTGCAGGCGTTGATAACAGGCTGTCACTCCCCTCAGATACTTATATTGCTCATTTGTTCAAAGCCATTGAATCAGAGCGTTTAAGGTATTTTATCAGTGCGATGAAGCCCGCGGGTGATAGCTACAGCCAGTTACTCCATGCGATTGAACAGCAAAAGCAGGCTGCACAATCGGCATGGCCAGGGTTTTATCAGTCGGGTATGGTCCGTTTAGGCACTCGTTTAATAAATCCCGAAGGGTTGATAACCATTCTTGAGAGCCAAGGTGATTTGCGAGATTTTGAAGCTGACCAAATTCGGGCTGCGGGTGTAAGAACGTACAATATCGATTTAGCGAACGCGGTCAAAAGCTTTCAGTTACGGCATGGCTTAAAACCTGACGGTGTAATTGGCCCACAGACACGCTACTGGTTGGCATTATCTCCTCAATCTCGCGTGCGTGTTTTAGCCCTAAATGCAGAGCGCACTCGCTTATGGTCAGATACGTCAAGCTCCGTCTTGATTGTGAATATTCCCAATTTTGAAATGAGCCTATGGTTAGACAATAAGCATATTATGGACAGCAAAGTCATAGTGGGACGGCCGAGTCGTCGTACCCCACTGATGACATCAAAAGTCTCTTCCGTGGTGTTTAACCCTTATTGGAACGTCCCAATGTCAATTATGCGTAAAGATATCCTACCGAAGGCGCAGAGAGATAGGGGCTATTTGTATCGTAATGATTACGCGGTGATCCGGAGCTGGACTAGCTCTGAGCAAATTCCGATTCATACTATTGATTGGCGCATTGTGAACGCTAAATCTTTTCCATATCGTTTACGTCAAAAACCGGGTAAAAAGAATGCGTTAGGTCGCTTTAAATTCAATATCCCTAATGACAATGCTATTTATCTGCATGATACCCCGGCAAAGAGTCTATTTAACAAGGATGCGAGGGCATTTAGCTCGGGTTGTGTCCGTGTAGAGCAAGCTGAAAATCTTGCGATGATCCTGCTCAATCACTCGGGTGTCTCTGAGGGGCGGGTAAACCAGCTTAAGTCGCGTACGAAAACAAAGACAGTGGGCTTACAAACCAACGTTAAGGTGTATGTGATTTATCAGACGGCTTGGGTAGATGAACAAGGTATCGTTAATTACCGCAATGATGTCTACGACTATGACAAATTTGTTGTGTCGTCTCAAAACCAAGAATTATTTACAACAATTTACAATGAATAAAATGCTTTGTAGTCAATAATTAGACATTAAATGCGCCATTTTCCGTCACTTTTTTGTCCAATTGGGGTTTGACTGAATAAATACTGAACGTTATCTTCCCTCTTGTGTTTGGGTATACCGCTTCGCTTGTTGAGGAATGCGCAGAGAGTACAAGAAAGTGGTGTTCGTTTAGTTATGTCTGGAATTGATTACACGCGTCGTCAGCTGCTTGTTGCTGGCGGGCTAACAATGGCGGCTAGCCTAGTGCCGGGAATCGCACTCGCTAGCCCATATAAAGCAAGAAGCATCCGTAAGATTTCGTTATGCAACATTCACACTCGCGAAGAGCTTGATAGTGAATACTTCGACGGGACTTACTACCTTAAGGAAGAGTTGCAAAAGATTAACCATATCTGCCGAGACTTCCGTCGAAACGAAGTCGCTAACATGGATCGTCGCCTGTTTGATGCAATTACTCGCATTCAATCAAGCTTGGGCCATACAGGGCAAGTACGGGTTATTTCAGGGTACAGGTCACCTGCAACGAACAAAGCGCTACAAAAAAATGGCGGTGTTGCAACCAAGAGCTACCATATGAAAGGGCAGGCCATCGACTTCAGCTTAGAAGGGGTGTCTTTGTCTCGTATTCGTAATGCAGCTTTAGAGCAACGATTAGGCGGGGTAGGGTATTACCCTAGAAGCGGTTTCGTTCATATCGATACCGGGCCTGTCCGCCGCTGGTAATTTTACTGGCGAGTAACATGAATAATTACAAAGCCGACACTACCTCCCTCTCTTGGTGGTTGTCGGCTTTGCTGTATTTGGCATTTGAACATGGCCTTGTGGTATCCTGCGGCAAGTCATGTAATTGCTAGGAAAATGTAAATGAGCCTTCAGTTTGAAATTGTGCCTGTTACCCCATTCCAACAAAACTGCTCCATTATCTGGTGTGATGAAACAAAAGAAGCCGCAATGGTCGATCCCGGTGGCGACATTCACCTACTAAAAGCGAAGGTACAACAGTTGGGGTTAACAGTTACTAAGTTAATTTTAACGCATGGTCACCTAGACCATGTTGGTGGCACTGAACCATTGGCAAAAGAGTTGGGAGTCCCTGTTATTGGCCCACATAAGGACGATGCGTTTTGGCTACAAGGCTTACCGCGTCAAAGTGAAATGTTTGGCTTTCCTATGACAGAGGCGTTTGACCCTGATCAGTGGCTTGATGAAGGTGATACGGTACAGGTTGGCAACCAATCGTTGGCTGTACTTCACACTCCAGGGCATACGCCTGGCCACGTTGTTTTGCATAACGCCCAAGCTAAAATAGCGTTTGTTGGTGATGTGCTATTCAAAGGTGGTATTGGTCGTACAGACTTCCCTAAAGGCGATCACCAGACTTTGATTGAGTCGATAAAAGGCAAACTATGGTCATTAGGTGATGAGACCACCTTTGTACCTGGTCATGGTCCAATGTCGACATTTGGTCATGAGCGAGTATCAAATCCATTTGTTGCTGACGAAATGCCACTGTATTAGGCATATCCCCAAATAAAGTAAGATCCGCGGTTATAGCGCAAAAACGAGTGTCCTTTGTGGCACTCGTTCTTGATTCCTACAATCATACTTGGTTGTTGTGTTTTGCCAATGATCGACGAGCAATCGTCGCATGCGTGTCTCTGGTTTTGAATATTAGGTTTTGTTTATTATTGTAATGTAAGAGTTTTTTTACATTAGGGGGATTGCGCACAAATTATCGGTATAGCTCTTGTTTCTTAATCACTATTTAGTCACAGTAGATCGGATAATTATTCTTATCGAGGTGACCATGGAAAATAAGACTATCTTAGTGGTCGATGATAGTCAGGAGATCCTTGACGCACTGAGTGAGTACCTTGAACGCTCAAGTTTCCACGTTCACACTGCTCATGATGGTGAAGAAATGTGGAAAAAATTGGATCATATTTTACCCGATCTAATTATTCTAGATATTATGCTCCCTGGAGATGATGGCTTAACGCTTTGTCAAAAGTTGAGACATAACTCCCAAGTCCCTATCATTATGTTAACAGCTGTCACCGATGATGCTGATCGAATTGCCGGTCTTGAAATTGGTGCCGATGATTACATTACAAAGTCATTTAATCCACGTGAACTATTAGCTCGTATTAAAGCATTATTACGCCGAAGCCGTTACAGTGATAGCCAAACTGATCATAAAGTCCGTTTTCTTGACTGGACATTTGACACGTTGAAGAGGCAGTTACGGAATGATGATGGAGAGATCGTTTCTTTATCTGGCGCCGATTATTCCGTGCTTAGCTTAATGTTAGACTCTCCCAATCAGTTGTTAAGCCGTAATGATATATCCCAAACGCTATGGGGAAGGGATGCAGAGCCATTAGAGCGTGGTATTGATGTTCAAATTAGCCGACTAAGAAGGCAGCTTAGAGATGATGATAGAACCACGATAATTACAGTTCGCAACCGTGGCTATATGCTTGCAATTAATGCTAATTCTTACGGACGAGCATGAGCCATAAAAGCTTTTTACAGTCCATGGTGGCACGTATTACGCTTTCCATGCTCGCTGTTATAATCGTTGCCGAGGTGTTTGCGGGGATTGTTTGGTTTACAACTACATCTGCGTCAAAGCGAGATTCGGCATGGCAAGCGATGTCAGCGATTACCTCTGCGGCTTTTGAGACAATTGATTATTTCTCCGATCTTCCTGTAAATTATAGGTACTTAGTGTTAGAACAGTTGCGAAATGTAGGAGGTACCCGCTTCTTTATTTCAATCAATAATCGTTCACTTGAAATCCCTTCACTTGTTAATCACTCTTTAGTTCCTGAACTAGAACAACGTTCAATGCTGCTCCTCAGAGAAAAACTCAACGCTGCTGAACATGATATTGTTTTTACACTCACACATAGAGATGACTTATTACTTTTTAACTCAGGAATAAAGCTCAAAGAGCTCCCTGCTTTATGGAAGGATTATAGTTTGGTGCTTGGTGAACTTGAGCTACCAATTGCGGTGGTACAAGTTCGGCTTGCACAAGGTGAGTGGCTTTATTTAGCTACCGTACTACCGCTCTCATACAGCTCGTTGACTGAAACCTTTATCGATGGGCGTCAACTTGTATTTTTAATGATCGCCACCGTATTACTTGTTGGTGTGTCTTATATTTTGGTTCAAAAAGAAGTACGCCCGTTTCGCTCATTAGCGCGCTCTGCAACGTTAATGGGGGCACAAATGCAAATAGAGGAAATAAAGGAAGAGGGGAGCAGTGAAACTCGAGCGGCGATTCATGCTTTCAATAAAATGAACCGTCGTATAAAAGCTTACTTACGGGATAGGGATACCTTCTTTAATGCGATTTCTCACGATATTAAAACACCGTTAGCTTGCTTGAAGCTAAGGACAGAAATGTTGGATGATGAATCTACTCGTTTACGATTTGCTAAGTTATTAAGTGAAATTGAAATGATGCTCAATGGCGCTTTGCAATGTATGAAAGATAACGATATACACGAAGAATTAGCGTGGATTGATATCAATGACTTGTTTGAGCAGTGTGCAGCAGTGTACAACAAAGACTCCCACCGAGTTGCATTATCGGTGGCACCTCAAATCAAACTTTATGGCAAACCTCTAGCGATTAAACGTTGTGTGTTCAACTTAGTTGATAACGGAGTGAAGTACGGTGATTTTGTCAGTGTAGATGTTAAATCTAACGAAGGCAGCATCCTAATTGTTATTCAAGATTCAGGACCTGGGATTGAAGAGGGTTTACTTGAAAAAGTCTTCGCCCCCTATTTTAGAGCGGCGAACGAACAGGTGGATGGGTCCGGTTTAGGACTCTCTATTTCTCGCAGTATCGCACGTGCGCATGGAGGGGATATTCAATTGGAAAGTGGTCTCGATAGCGGCCTTACAGTGAGAATGACACTGGTGAATTTGTTATGAAAATTTGGCTGTATTTTGCAGCGGTATTTTTGATGAAACCTGCCTTTAGTAATCAGACCGTTGAATTACTGCATTGGTGGACATCCAGTGGTGAAGAGGCTGCATTTTCAGTGGTTGAAAAGGTATTTGATGATATACCTGAGACGCTTAAAAGCGAACCTATCGTAGGCGGTGGAGGGGCTCCTGCAAAGACAATATTACAAGCCAAGGCGATAGCTGGCACACCTCCAGATATTGCGCAAATGGAAGGGCCATCTATTCAGTCTTGGGCTGCGTTGGGTTTTCTTCATGAACTCGACATTCCTGCAGCGCAGTATCGCTGGGATTCAACGTTATATCCAGAAATCCAATCTATACATAAATATAAAGGCGTATATGTTGCCATCCCGATAAATATACATCGATTGAACTGGATGTGGGCGAATAAAAAGCTTCTTGATGCACACGGTATTCCTTTGCCTACAAATTGGGAGGCGTTATTAAACGCTTTTATGGCATTAAAAAACAAAGGAGTAAAGCCATTGGCGATTGGGGATGAACCGTGGCAAATTGTTCAAATTTTCGAGAATATCGCCTACGGCGTCGGTGGCGCCGATTATTATCGCCGCGCTTTTGTTGACCTTGAACCACTCGCATTGAATAGCAAAGAAACAGCTGAATCATTGAAGCGATTTCGAGAGATTGCAACTATTGTTGGTAATCGCTTACCTAAGTTGACCTGGAATCAGGCAACCGATGCATTATTAGACGGGGAGTATGCGTTTCAATTAACAGGTGATTGGGCTTTAGGAGAAATGATTCACCAGTATGGTGGACTACCTGATTTTATAGAGTGTGCACCGTTCCCATCAACGGGAAATGGGTATATATACAATATCGATAGCTTGGCCTTCTTTAAAACTGCTGGGAACAGAGAAGTCGATATTTCAATGATTGCCGCCACTCTTTCATCACCAAATTTTCTTATTGAGTTTAGCCGAAAAAAGGGCTCGATTCCTGCACTACATAATGTCTCAGTTGATGAGTTAAATAGATGTCAGCAACGATCGTTCAAAGATTTTAATCAAGCTAGTGAGTCAGGTACAGCCATACCTAGTTTTATTGATTCTATGGCAGTAAACCCAACGATTCAAAATGCGGTATCTAAAGAGCTATATCATTACTTTTTGGACTCCTCAGTATCAGCTACTACTATTGTCAGTCATTTGAATGCGATTAATGTTGAAAAAATGCGTTAGTTGGGAAATGTAAGTGGTTTATTAAGAGCAACTTACATTTCACCAACAAAATTAACCCACGTGTGTATTTAAGTCAGCTTGTTTAAGCTGGCTTTTTATATTTTTGGAATGTTAACTTTAATAATAAATTCTTAATCTGGTGAGTACGCCTGTACGATTGCTTTTATTGTTTTTTGATTATCATCGTGAAGTTTGTAAGCTCATAGTTACAAACTGATTGCTATTTGTAACCTTCACCAAAGCTTTAATCGGTATTATTTGATGGTATGTAAAACCCTCATCAAGGATATGATTATGGTTAATAAAATTAAAAACGCTTTATCCCAGCTTTCTTTAATAGGGAAAGCGCTCATGCTACCTATTTCGATATTACCCGCAGCAGGTTTATTACTTGCGTTTGGTGCAAAATTGGATATTCCATTGATGCTTCGTGCCGGCGGCGTAATTTTCGATAATTTGGCATTACTTTTTGCTGTTGGTGCTGCGGTGGGACTAACAAAAGAATCTGGAATCGCAGCTTTAGCAGCAATTGTTGCTATGGTCGTAATGAATGGAACGATGGGAGTCGCATTAGGCATTACGCCTGAAATGGCAATGAGTGGTGGACGTTATGCTATGGTTATGGGGATTCCGACTCTACAAACTGGCGTATTTGGTGGCTTGATTGCTGGTATCCTCGCTGCAACGATGTATAAGCGATTCTTCGATACCCAATTACCCGAATTCCTGGGTTTCTTTGCGGGTAAACGGTTTGTACCAATTGTAACTGCATTCTCTGCATTTATTATAGGTTTGATACTTCCTTATATTTGGTCATATATACAATCTGGAATTGATGCACTTTCACATATGGCAAATAGCGGAAACATGTATTTATCGACGTTTATTTATGGTTTCATGGAACGAGCTTTAATTCCGGTGGGGTTACATCATATTTTTTACAGCCCTTATTGGTTCTCTTTTGGTGAATATACAACTGCAGCAGGTACTGTCGTCAATGGTGATCATACAATCTGGTTTAAGATGCTGGAAGACGGTGTAACTAGTTTTTCAACTCCAGAGTATCAAAATGCGGGTAAGTTTCTATCAGGTAATTTTGCTATCTATATGTTTGCTTTCCCTGCAGCGTGCTTAGCAATGTATCACGAAGCAAAAGATAGAAATAAGAAGATTGCTGCTGGTATTTTAGGCTCTGCAGCACTGACTTCCTTTGTTACTGGAATAACAGAACCCGTTGAGTTTGCGTTTATTTTTGTTGCACCGGTACTTTATATATTCTCAGCTATCATGGCGGGTATTTCTTATGCTGTGACTTATGCGTTGGATATACATATAGGTAAAACCTTCTCTGCCGGTATTATCGACTTTGTTTCTTTCGGTGTGTTACCAGCAATGGATGGTTTCAAAACAAATTGGGTCAACCTGTTTATCTGGGGGCCTGCAATGGCGGTTATTTACTATGGTGTGTTCCGTTTTACGATTCGTCGGTTCGACCTGAAAACCGTGGGGCGTGACAGCACTGAAAGCAAAGCAATCACTCTAGATAATGAGGAGCTCGCTCGTGAGATCACTGGCCTTATTGGTGGCAAACCGAATATTGTGACTGTTGGTGCTTGCATTACGAGATTACGCTTGCAAATCAAAGACCTCTCACTCGTCGATGACGATGGGATTAAAGCACTAGGTGCTATGGGTGTAATACATGTAGGCTCGAACGGGCTGCAGATCATTCTCGGCGCTCGGGCTCAATTTGTTGCGGATATTATGAGTGGCGACATAGACAATATTGACGGAACGCTCACAACTGAATTGGTGTAATGTCTAGCAAGTCTGAGTATACCGCTAGCATACATGTCTATCTTTTCTACCGAAACCCCTCACTGATGTGAGGGTTTTTTCGTTTTGCGATTGCAATCATAATGTAGCGCTTCCTTATAATTGGCAAAGCTCACTATAAGGCTGCTAAATATCGTCGTGCAAGCCCTGCAAAATCAGCGGCTGGACGATCAAGCACATCTTCAGAAATAAAAAAATCATAACCTAGGTAGGCACGGTTATAGCGCATCCGATTCGCCAGCATGGCCTGTAGCCCTTTGAATGTTTTTCCTGAAGCTAATGTAGTACGGTTGTCATCAAACAGAATATCTTCCAGTTGCTCATTAGTATTGCTTGAGCGCTTATGTGCCATAACCAATAAAGGCCGTTGTTCAATCAGCAATTTGCTGGCCACTCTTGGGCAAATATCTTCAATAAAGCCTTCATAATCTTTTAGTTTGATACCAACCCATGGTATTGGCTGGTGCCAGCCATCTTGCTCGATAGTCGCTTGTGCGATTTGTTCAATGTTAGTCCAGCGTGTTGTCCAGCCTCCATTAGGAGAGTGAAACTGGATGTGCATAAACGTCAGAGTGAAAGAAAGTGCGGCATCTTGGTAAGAGGCATACCCGATTAAGGCAAGCATCGACGCAGATATCAATAATAGTATAATCGCAGCAGGCGCAATACCCGGTAGAGAAAAACTAAGAATAGCGGTCAGAAGAATACCAATAAGCCCTAGAAGGCAAAGGTATTGGCCGTTGGGGATATGTGTTGGCCGAATATACTGTGTTTTTAATTCAGTGTTCATAATCATAGTATGAATCAAGCTTGCGTCTTTACCATTGTACGAAGAAGGACTCTTATAGGATTAGTTATATTTTTACGTCTAATGAACTTCTCTTGGATATGAATAAGCCACAGGATGGCTTTTGTAAGTTGTTTATATGCCCTTGTATGCATTTGGTTTTTTTATGTACGTTAGCTTCATAATAGCGGAAGTTTGTTATTTTTCAGTACTTTTTATAGCCAATGAAAAGGTGTGAAAATGCGACTTTTTCGCCTGTTTTTGAGTAAAGTCATCTTTTGTTGCAGCTTAAATAACCGTTTGCTGGCATTTCTCTGACATCCTTGGTATAACACGCGCTTACTTTTTCCCGCTGGAAATGTCGGGTAGTCCCACCGGGCCACTTGATAGATAGTGGTGACTGAAAGTAGTGCAACGGAGTAGGAAATTTAATGAGAATCTCTCACAAACGTAACGTTCAGCTTAAGCTGCAAAAACGCCTTAAAGGCATTGTAGTTGAAGCAAAACCAGCAGCAAAAACTGCTGTGAAAAAAGCACCAACTGCAGAAACAGCAAAAGCTGCTCCAGCGGCGAAACCTGTTGTTAAAGAGCAAAAGCCAGTTGAAGCGGCAGCACCTGTTGCGGCTCAAGTGTCTTTAACTCCAAAGCAGCAGCAAGTGCTGGATATTGTTGTTAAGAATATTGAAGGTCTTAATCCGAAAGGTATTGGTCTTCAAGCTGGCCAAGAAGATGCGAAAGCGGCTTCATGGGCAACTGGTGCGCTTAAAAAACTGGCTGAAGAAGGCTTGGTTGAGCGCATTCAGCTAGCAGGTAACAAGGTGCTTTACAAAGCGCTTTAATTGCTTGTTAGACCCGTTCCTGTTACATAACAGGAACGGGTATTACTTGATTTTTTTGCTTCTTCTTTTTCATTCTATGCTTCCCCCTCCTGCGGTAAATCACCTGTCTCATTATTGAACCTTTCGCCGACTAAATTGAACTTGCCTTGTTTTCATCTGCCGTTATGTCTCATTTCTGCTATAACTTATTAAGAATGGACTCTAATTAGGCTTATTACATTCTGTTTTTGAGGGACGTAAAAACACGGAGGCGATATATGACAATGATAAGTGCTAGAGAGTTTTCTGACTGGCTGCGCGATCGCTTTGCCGAAGATGATCAAGGGGTCTGCCTGACCCGTGACGATATTAATCAGCTAACTGGCAGACAAAGTTTCTCGTTAGGTTTCGTAAATGATATTCACTATGAATTAATGCAGCATGGGATGGCATTTGTCACCGACACATCTCGAGAGGCATTTTATCTTGTACCTATATCGAAAAAACCGTGGCGCGAGCAGTTAGAACATCAGTATGAGAGGGAGCTTTTTTGCAATGTCCTGCCCCTCGATAAATCTGGCTGAAGAAGTTAAAAATACTAAAAAGCGTCAGGGGAAGAAAAAACGCGACTGATTTTATATATGTTATTTGGCTTGTTATCAATCGGGTAAGCTGGGATGCTCGTGATTGGTACCAATTAAAAACGGACCCTTTGGGTCCGTTTGCGTATCTTACGTTCTAGCTATGATTAAAGAACCGCAGCAATGCCTTTACACAGTGGAAGCATGTTTGACTTGGTCATCCCTGCAACACTGATACGGCCTGAGCCGACAATATAAATACCGAACTCTTCTTTAAGGCGAGTCACTTGATCTTTATTTAGGCCAGAAAATGAGAACATACCGTTTTGGCGTTCAATGAAGCTGAAATCTTTATCAACACCAAGATCTTTTAGTGTTTGTACGAATAAGGTACGCATTTCTTGAATGCGGTCACGCATGTCAGCGACTTCTTGTTCCCACTCGGCACGTAAAGCGGCATCGTTAAGGATCTCTGTTACAACCGCTGCACCATGCGCTGGTGGATTAGAGTAAATTACGCGAGCAATGCTTTTTACTTGGCTAAATGCTGTTACACCTTCTTCGTTTGATTTAGCCACAAGGGTAAACGCACCAACACGTTCATTATATAAGCCAAAGTTTTTTGAGAACGAACTCGCAATCAGTAGTTCTTCACACTGATCAGCGAAAATACGCAGACCTTGGGCATCTTCTTCAACGCCTGAAGCAAAGCCTTGGTAGGCAAAGTCGAACATGGGAAGCAGCTGTTTCTCTTTACATAGAGTCGCAAGCTGTTGCCATTGCTCTACCACAGGGTCAATGCCTGTTGGGTTATGGCAGCAACCATGTAGCAAAACGATATCGCCTGGTGCAGCCTTGGCTAGATCTGCAAGAGCCGCATCAAAATCCATGTCTTTCGTTTCTGCGTTGTAGTAGCTGTACTGCACGGTTTCTAGACCTGCAGCAGCGAATACACCGTTATGGTTAGCCCAAGTCGGGTTACTAATCCAAACTTTCGCATCACCTAGTTGACGCTTGATAAATTCTGCCGCTAGACGCAGTGCACCAGTACCTCCCGGCGCTTGTGCTGTAAGTGCGCGCTTAGATGAGATAATCGGTGAATCAGCACCAAAAAGAAGTTGCTGCACGGCTAGGCCATATTCGGCTGTTCCCGGAATACTCAGGTACGATTTGGTCGTTTCTTTTTCCAGTAAGATTGCTTCCGCTTTTTTAACGGTTGCAAGTACTGGCGTATTACCTGCTTCATTTTTATAAATACCAACACCAAGGTTAATTTTCTCAGGGCGGGTATCACTTTTGAATTCTTCAGTTAGACCAAGAATTGGATCGGCGGGAGCAGCAGAAATTTTTTCAAACATTGTCATCATCCATGCAGGTAAAAATAAACAGTCATTAGGGTATTTATACCTTCATAAGCGGGGGCTTGACAAGAAATTGTAATAATTACATTAAATAAAAATTCAGAGTGGCTAATTGTTGTAGCTTTTTAGTAACGCCACGTAGCTTTGATTAAAGAATAATCAATTACAGACGTATCAAAATGACGGTATAAATTTACAGGTTAGCCGTTATTATGTGATAAATACCGTATTTTATGAGCTATATGGACAGGAATGACGTCATTTTATGAAATTAGTTTCAATATTCGTCATGTCGTGTGAAATTATTCTCATAATATGCAGGTAGGGTTTAGCTCTGCATTAGATGGAAAAGAAAGCGGGTAAATAGCATAAATTAGACAAGGTATTGCGAGGCAAGCATACAGAAACCTTGGCTTCACCCTGTTAGTTTATGAAATAGGTCAAAACAAAGCTTGTTACACGGTTATTTAATCTTGATGTTAGTTAAATAGGCAAAAGACCTGCATTGAGATACAGGCCTTTCGTTCCATCTATAAGCCGAACATTTCACTAAAGATTACTGTTTAAGGGTAACCCCCGTTGATATCGAGTTATATTATTATGAGCAAATGGCACTTTTTTCTAAAAAGAGACGAAAAGCTTTCATTGCTTCAGGTTGCTTTATTTGGCGTGTTAATTGCTCATTCTCTTGCTTTACGAGTTTCAGTAGTGTTTCTCTATCTGGCGTTGAGAGCATGGCTTTTGTTATTCGCATCGCGTTGGGGGGAAGTTGACTGATTGTATTTGCACATGCTGTTGCGGCTTGTTCAGGGTCTGGACTGATCTCATTAACAAAACCAAGGCGAACCGCTTCTGTTGCGTCCATTGGCTCACCAAGCATTAGCATTGCTTTTGCCTTTCGCTGGCCAATGATTTTTGACAGTTGAACACTCGAAGCCATTTCTGGGCATAGACCAAGGGACACGAAAGGTGTTTGAAAACGGGCGTTATGCGAACAATAGATAAAATCGAAAAATTGCAGCATGGTAGTCCCTATGCCAATTGCGGGTCCATCTACAGCGGCAATAAGTGGTGTGTCGCAATTGATGAGTGATTTCATAAATCGCTCTCCCGCGAAGTCAGCTAAACCCTCAGCCATCGCAATGAAATCTTTGATATCGTTTCCGCTACAAAAGATGCCGGGTAAGCCTGCGAGCACAATCGCACGTACTTCTTTGGCTTTATCGCCTTGCTCTATTGCAATAGCAAGTTTTTCATACATGGCTTGGTTTAGGGCATTCTTTGCGTCAGGGCGGTTTATTTTGATGTATAAAACATGCCGTTCATGATGATGTTGAATTTCTCTGCTCATAGCTTGTATACCACAGTGGTCTGATGAGCTATTTAATATCAAATTGGTTGAGTAAATCTGTGATTAAAATATCAAACCGAACAAAAAGTAGACATCTTCAGTTTTGTATTGCGTCTAAACTTTATTAAGTGCTTATTTAATGGCGAGAAGGTGAAGAAATGAAGCCAATAATGTTCGTAATAGCATGTCTTTATTTTGGGGGGCTGTATGGCTGCTCAACGCCAAATAATGGTTATGATTGGTCGCCAGACGAGGACATTCAAACAGATAGCAGTGGAGAGGTGATCGTACCAGAAGCGATTGTATTACCCCAAGAAGATATCGATGCCATTAATAAGCTTTAAATTGGTTCGTACCCCATCGCGACTTTGTTAAACCTACATTCATTTTACCTTCCTGTATAATCGACAAAACGGCCATGATTGAAAGGACAAAAACGTTGAATAAGAATACAGGTTTCCATGCTCAAGTGATTACCGATGCTTTAAGTACACTGCGCTCTCAAAAACCATTAGTTGTTAATGTAACAAACTACGTAGTCATGAATAACACGGCGAATGCACTATTGGCGCTAGGAGCGTCACCAATCATGGCACACAGTCGTGATGAGATGGCTGAAATGATGGGCTTCGCGGGGGCTTTAGTTATCAATATCGGCACACTAGATAGTGTTTGGTTACCACGTATGCTGCATGCCGTGGAGCAGGCAAACACCAATAACAAACCAGTAGTTTTAGATCCGGTTGGCTGTGGTGCGAGTCAATTAAGAACAAATGCATCGCGTGAAATTGCCTCTTTAGCTGACACGTTAATCATCCGTGCCAATGCGTCTGAAGTTATTGCCCTTGCGGGTGAACAAGCACAATCAAAAGGTGTTGATGCCTTAGACAGTAGCGATGCTGCGGTGAATGCTGCTCGCCATTTAGCAATGACTCACCAGTGCACTGTCGTTATTTCTGGCGCGACAGATTACGTGGTTTCAAAAGACGCAACTATAGCGTTAGACAATGGTCACGAGATGATGCCGTTTGTCACGGGAATGGGCTGTACGCATACTGCGCTAACAGGGGCATTCTCCGCCGTATGTGAGCATGCAGGGCTTGCTGCAACAGCGGTATTAGGTGTGGCGGGAGAAATGGCAGCAGAGCTATCTGCTGGACCTGGTAGCTTACAGGTGAATTTGCTTGATGTGCTGTATCAGCTAGATGAAGCAACGTTGCAGCAGCGTTTGCGTGTACGTGTTGTTAATTAAGGATATGCGTTATGCACAATTACCAACTTTATCTTGTTACTGATGAGTACCAAGACATTGAGCAACTGAAGTTCGTCATTAAAGAAGCTGTAGCTGGTGGCGTTACAATGGTTCAGCTGCGCGAAAAGCATGGTGACGTTCGTGAATTTATTCAGCGTGCCATGGTGGTCAAAGCGCTTTTGTTAGATACCGCAGTACCATTAATTATTAATGATCGTGTTGATGTCGCTTTAGCCGTTGATGCTGACGGGGTTCACCTTGGGCAATCTGATATGCCGGCAGCGATTGCACGCCGCCTGATTGGTGAGGATAAAATTCTTGGTTTGTCAGTCGAAAATGAAAAGCAATTGCGACATGCCCAGTCACTCCCGGTTGATTACTTAGGGCTGAGTACGATTTTCCCCACGCCGACAAAAAAAGACACCGTGTATGCATGGGGAATCGATGGTTTAGTTAAAGCGGTGGAATCAAGCTCGTTACCACTTGTGGCCATTGGTGGTATTAATGAGGGTAACATTAAAGCGGTCGCTGATACGGGCACTGCAGGCATTGCACTTGTATCAGCCATTTGCCATGCGGCTTCACCAGCAAAGGCTAGCCAGCATTTACTCGCGTTAATGGCTTAGCCTAAACTACCTCAGAACAGGTGGGTGTGTTAGATGAAAAAAGTATTCACATAAAGTTGTTCAACTTTTTCTCTTGCCCACTCTGTTTTACGCAAAAACTTTAGGCTTGATTTAATGCTTGGGTCGCTAAGGAAACAACGGATCTTCGTGATTTCACCAAGCTCTTCCCAACCATAATGGTCAACAAGCTCACCGAGTAGAGTTTGAAGGGTAATGCCGTGTAACGGGTTTTTTGGTTGGTTATTCATGTCGTCTGCTTCTTTGCGTGATCTAAGGCGGCACTATACCAGCTTGGAATGTGCGATTAAATCACCGTTTGTAAACTAATCGCAGATATATCTGATAAAATACATAAGAACCTCGCAGTAAGTCATATTGACGATGCTGCACTATTTTTAGGATATATTGTGCTCAATAACGACATCTTGCGACGTATTCGCTACACCTTCGATTTTAATGATTCAGCAATGATCAATATTTTTGCTGCGGCAGAACACGAAGTGACGCGTGAGCAGGTTAGTAATTGGCTGAAAAAAGAAGATGATTCAGCATTTGTAAAATGTACGGATCGCGAACTTGCTATCTTTTTGAATGGCTTGATTAATGAAAAGCGCGGCAAAAAAGAGGGTGCTCAACCAGAGCCAGAGTCTCGCCTAACCAACAACATGATTTTCATGAAGCTTCGTATCGCGTTGAACTTCAAAGCAGAAGATATTCTTGATGTGATGCAGAGCGAAGACTTCAATATGAGTAAGCATGAGTTGAGTGCTTTTTTCAGAAAGCCCGATAATAAGCACTACCGTGAGTGCAAAGACCAGATTTTACGTAATTTCTTGTTAGGTGTGCAGCACAAGCTACGCCCTCAAGAGCCAGAAGAGAGTGCAGAGTAATATCAACTAGTTAGTTAGGTTGATGTTGCAGTCTACTCAAAAGTAAAAGGCGGCTAAGCCCTACCTCTTCTTATATAAATCCTCAGCATTTGCTGGGGATTTTTTTCGCCTTTTAATTAGCGAAATCTGCACTTTACCCTTTTAAGAATGAGGTCATCATGCATATTTCGACACACCATGACCAGATTACGAGAGCAAATTATCGACTACATATTACATGGGTATTTAACCTAATGTAATTTCACCTTCGTGCGTATTTAGCAGCATTCTTTGGATGTTAAAACCGCATAACATTAAGATCAAACACCAATTTAAGAAAGGCAGTGTGCCTTTTTCAAGGCTTTCTGATAGTTGGGCTGGTTTCCATTGAAATGTATCGCAAAGGTTTTCTACAGTGATTCCAGTAAACGTGTTGTCACCGATAATACGTTTAAATTCTTTCTCACTTGGCATTTCAAACGCGCTATTGTTTTTAAAGGCTGTTGGCTTAAATGCACGCATTACTTTCTTTGCATCGACCTCAATCGGGTTACCATCATTTTGAATGTTAGGTCGGCCAGCAAGTGCAGCAAGGAAGCACCAGCAAGGGTAAGGGATATCCGAAACATTCTCAGGCTCACGCTTATAGCGCGACATCCAAGCAGACAGCTTTTTCTCTTGCATGCCAGTTAAACGGGCAAGGGTAGCTGAATCATAATCATACTCTTTTAGTAGATTAATAATTTCAGCAACTTCTGAAACGAAGGGCTTTGCCCACTGGTTTGCAGACGTAAAAGTTATATCTCTGATCATAATAAGCTCATCTGGTTTTGTGTTGCTGCTTAATACATGTAAGCGGATAGGCTTAAGCTTATTCTAACGAAGTAAGCAAGTCTATTGACGCTGACCTGTTTGCTATTAATGCCACCACATTTGTTGGTATAACGTTCGAGTTATGTACCTGAGGTAAGTGTGATAGGTGCTTTTTTCTTTCGACGGAACAATATGAATGGTAAGTAGAGGCTAGCGTTCAGCCCTAGAGCAAGGACAATGCAAATGACAATATTTTCAATACCAAGTGGAATACCCAGCTTGAAGTGTATCAATACCCGTTGAAGTTCGTCGGTTCGGATTGGATTAAACATAAAAAAGGCCTTTTCTACGATATGGCCTGTTGAGAGCGTTGTTATGGCCTGTTCCAACATTTTATGTTGTTGCAATACGAGTTGTTTTTGCTCGGCATCGACTCGTACGATAGAACTCTTTTCTTTTAATAAGACGCTAATCATACTTTCGGGGCTATCGAAGCCATGAAGGCGCGCATTGTCTTTATAGGCATTCACCTGTTGAGTTGTCGCATCGTAAAAACCAGACAGGTACTGCAGGTAGTGATCGGCCAGCATTGGTATTTGTAAGCATGCGATTAGCAACCCAGAAAAAATGAGCCTATCAAGCAGCCGTTTTATCATATAGCCTCCGTGCGATTTGTCCTTCGAGCAATCTCGTTACAGTTACTATACCTAGTTATAGCGCATCTGTGTTAAATCGATTATCGGGCGAATGAGGTGTTTAGTATGACTAAAGTGAGAGATTAGACTGCCATAAATGAATAAGACGAGCCAAATGGCTCGTCTTATGGGGAAGGTTATTTGAGTTCAAATACCCTCTGAGGCTAATATTTGGCTCAATAAGTTGAGTTAAAGCAGCCTATATGTTCGCTACTAGCTTCTGTCTTAGAAGTTTGCAGAGCGAGGTGCACGTGGGAATGGGATCACATCACGGATGTTCGCCATACCAGTTACGTACGTTACTAGACGCTCGAAACCAAGACCGAAGCCAGCATGTGGCACAGTACCGTAGCGACGAAGGTCAAGGTACCAGCTCATGTGCTCAGGGTCGATGTTCATTTCAACCATACGCTTTTCTAGAATATCGATACGCTCTTCACGTTGAGCACCACCGATGATCTCACCAATACCTGGTGCAAGAACATCCATCGCTGCGACTGTCTTACCATCGTCATTTTGACGCATGTAGAACGCTTTGATGTCTTTCGGGTAGTTTTTAACAACAACAGGTGCTTTGAAGTGTTCTTCTGCAAGGTAACGCTCGTGTTCAGAAGACATATCAATGCCCCACTCAACATCGAATTCGAACTTACGACCAGAGTCTTTTAGAATCTGAATTGCGTCAGTGTAGTCAACCTGTGCGAAGTCAGAATCAACGAAGTTTTCTAGGCGTGAGATTGCTTCTTTGTTGATGCGCTGAGCAAAGAACTCAAGATCGTCACGACGCTCTTCAAGTACTGCTTTGAATACGTATTTCAGCATGTCTTCAGCCAGTTTCGCTGCATCATCAAGATCGGCGAAAGCGACTTCAGGTTCAACCATCCAGAATTCAGCAAGGTGACGGCTAGTATTTGAGTTCTCAGCACGGAAAGTAGGACCGAACGTGTAAACTTTGCTTAGTGCACAAGCATAAGCTTCAGCATTAAGTTGGCCAGAAACCGTTAGGAATGTTTCTTTACCGAAGAAGTCTTTATCGAAATCGACTTCACCAGCATCAGTCATTGGTGTGTTCACCATATCTAGAGTCGATACGCGGAACATTTCACCAGCACCTTCTGCATCAGATGCAGTGATCAGTGGTGCAGACATCCAGAAGTAACCTTGTTCGTGGTAGAAACGGTGAATTGCTTGAGACAAGCAGTTACGAACACGTGCTACCGCGCCAATCACGTTTGTACGTGGGCGTAGGTGAGCAACTTCACGAAGGTATTCGATTGAGTGGCGAGTTTTCGCCATTGGGTAAGTATCAGCATCTTCAACCCAACCAACAACTTTAACTTCAGTTGCTGCAAGTTCGAAATCTTGACCTTTAGCAGGAGACTCTACAATCTTACCAGTTACTTCAACAGAGCAGCCAGTTGTTAGCTTTAATACTTCATTGTCGTAATTATTAAGATTATTAGGGACCACGGCCTGAATCGGGTCGAAACAAGAGCCGTCATAAATGGCAAGAAAAGAGATTCCAGCTTTGGAATCACGACGTGAACGGATCCAGCCGCGAACAGTGACTTCACTGTCTACCGCTAGCTTGCCGCCAAGTACGTCTGTTACAGGCGCGTAAGTCATGTTTAAATTATTCTCCGTTAAGGCACTTTGATAGTGCGCTTTAAGATACAGTCCAAAGGACTAATATTACCTGTCTTACGTCAAGCATCAAGCTTTGATATTCATTGAAAGGCTAAATAGGTGCAGTAATTTCACGATTGGACACTTGAAGTGGTTAACTTTTGTGCTGATTAGTCAGAATGTCGCAACTAGGCAAAAATTTATGCGTTTACCACGTTGAGTTGGGCTTGGGTATGAATATCAACATTTATACCCAAGCCACTTCAAGGTGCCGATTTAGCGAGAATCTCTAAGCTTGTATATAGGGCTTAGAAAACTCGCTCTTCAGGAGGGGGAGCCCGTTATACGGGCTATATCAGGGATATGAATCGTTTATGGTGCTGGGAATGCGCATGCTTGACCATCATTGAGTATCGTTCCGGCAGGTGGCGGAGCATTTGGGTCGGGTGGTGGCGCATTCGGATCTGGCGCAGGCTCTTCAATTGGGGTGACATTCGGTACACTGCTGGCTGGTATTAGTGTGACGATGTCGCTCCAAATCTCGCCTTCAGTCGCTGCAAATAATAAGCTGTCATCTGTTTGCCAACGGGTTTGGTGATTAAAGGCTTTTATTGAGAGTTGTAAGCCATCTGTGTCAGTTAGCTGTATGCGTTCGTTGAGTGAGCCATCAATAGCTTCATAATACAACGTACCATCTGCCTCTAACTTCCAACGTATATCGATATTAAAACCACAACCATCAGTATCGACATACTTACCGAGGAAGAAGTCGCCAGAAAAATTGTCGCTTAATTGTAGGAAGCGCGAACTATCACTTGAAAATGTTAACGCTTTATCATCAGAAAGCTCACCGGTCTGGCCGATAAGGAGTTTTTCTGTGAAAACAGGGTTGCGTTCAAACCAGATGACTTTGCATTGGTTAACCTGCTCTTGGTAATCAGTTAAGTTGCGTTTGGTTACTGGGGCAGTCGTTGCGGCATTCCACCCTGAATCAAGTGTGCTACAGCTTGTAAGATCACCCGCCGCATATTCTTTTCGCATGAGTGTGTCGATAATAGCGTCAGGTGGCGTAGCTTCGTATGTTTTTATCGCGAGCAGTTGCTGCGTATAGTCGTAAGCCGTCATCGCCCAATAGGTAAAATCTTCAGGTGAATTGTTGTTTTCAAAAAATTGCAGATAGCCAGTATCGGTTAACGACCAACTGCGCGTTGACGATGGCTGTAATAATGTATCGACGAAGTACTCCCAACTATTGTCGGCAAGTAAGCGTCGAGCGCTAATTTCCCCTTGTTCTGAAATATGAACCAAGGTTTTATCAATCAAACCGTCAACACTTGTTGTCGTAAAACGTTCATCCCCTCCGCACTCTGTGACGGCATTTAAGAATAAATCTTCGTTGGCTAGTGAAGTATTGCCAAATGCGCAAAGATCGAAAGCTGGGAGGTTGTCACGACTAGACGCATCTAAAATTTGTGCTAAAGCGTCGTTGTCAAAGCCTGAATAGTGGAGTTCTGTATTACCCAATAAGGTTTCACCTATATTGACGAAGCCACGATCTTCAACAAGGAATAGATTCACGCTGTTAAATGGGTAGTCGGAAGCAAGTTGCTTAATTATGTCAGGCACTTCAAAGCGAATTAGTGATTTAGAAGCAAAAGCGGTGCTAGCCCATACCCCCAATTCTTGAATGGTCCACTTGTCTGCAGCAATGTTTGTCCAGTAACGAATGGTGAAAAAACCATCATCAATGAATTCGACAATAACATTATCACTAAGTTTGAAGCCATTCACATCTTCTATATCTGGCCCGACGTTTTGTAGTTGAGTAATAACGTCATCTAAAGCTGTATAGGCAGTTTCAGGGCTCTGCCAAGGTGCTATTTTGCATGTATCTTGACTATTTGTATTATCACAAAGTAAATAGGTTTCATTTTGTGGCCGCCAGGTGAAATAAAACCCTGACGCACCTTCCGTAAAGGTTTGGTCCGACTGGATATAGCGTGTTATGAAATGATTTTCTTTACTCGATAAGAAGTCATGCATCTTTTTATCTTGTAGTGGATATACGCTGGCGCTCAAAATAACACCAGAATCATCATCTTTGGTTAGTGCCGCATCAGTGAGTAAGGCACTCGTTTGAGTGGCGCTAATGACTTTTAAGTAGTTGAATAGGCCGATCCAACCATCACTGGTAAGTATTTGGCCTTGAATATCTTCAGTACCAAAGCTTGTAGAGCCACTGAGATAGGTGAAAAATTCTGTTAGGTTGATATCGTCATTACCAGACTTATTCCAGCGAAATTCTGCGATGCTTGTTTCGTCTCCATCGTATTTTGTTACATCGGTCATTAATCCGCTGCCATTGTTATCGCTAAATGCAGCAACCTTCCAAAAGCCGTCGGTTAAAATAGCTTGAATATCAGCTTCGAGCGCAGCTTGTTCGGTAAAGAATCGTTCTATGCGACCTTTAGTCATTGATTGTACGATGGATAGTGACATTAAATCTTTTAAAGTAAGGCTTTCCATACCAATTTTAGGGAAAAGCGTGTCCCTGATATCTTCAGAAACAACTTGCAAATCTAAATAGGATAAGAGCGTTTTGCTCGAGGAGCCTGAAGTAAATGCCTCTGTAAAGACTCCCCAGCTCTCATCTGAAATTACCCGTTCGGCAAGGGCATAATAGGTCAGTGATGATTCTAATGTTAAGGCTAACCGTTCATTCGCGAGAGGGACCATATAAAGCCCCTGTGGTAATGCCTCTCCAAGGGTAAAATCAGGCTGCCCTTGAGGATCAATCAAAAGCACTGCATTTATGCGGATCCTCGTGCCTGCAGTAAAGGTATACGTACCGTCTTGTCTGGATTCCCAATTGGTGATGTCAATTCGCTCAAAAACCTTCCCTTTATCGTCG
Source organism: Photobacterium minamisatsumaniensis (assembly GCF_050336695.1). Taxonomy (NCBI): domain Bacteria; kingdom Pseudomonadati; phylum Pseudomonadota; class Gammaproteobacteria; order Vibrionales; family Vibrionaceae; genus Photobacterium; species Photobacterium minamisatsumaniensis. The sequence goes on from NZ_JAKJSI010000025.1 coordinate 111,448, forward strand.
AGCCAAACGGCGGCAAAGTTAGTTTCAGAAAGGGTAGTTAATGCATCAGCATGGGCTTTTCCAACAAAGCTGAATGATGGGATATTCGCCGTTGTCAATTGTGCCGGAAGGTCGACTGAAACAGTAAAATTGGTCAAGATTGGTGCTGGTGTACCTGCAACTGGTTCAGGGCTGTCACTGCCCCCACCACAGGCGGTTAGAAATAGGCTGCAAACAACCAATAGGCAATATCCCAGATAACTGCGCATAGTTTTTCCCCAATAAAAGTTATGGCTGTGCTTTTAGTTTTTATATGTTTCAGGAACAATTATAGGAATGGGAAAGAGATCAGAAGTTAAGATAGAAGACATGTCTTGAATATTAAGCGAGAGTCTAATTATTAAGACTCTCACTTACAGTGTTTTTATTTGAAGTGCGTGTTAGGCAATAGCAAGGTATTTATGCGTTTGGATCGAAAGGCGCCAATTACGTTGAATACATGTTTCGATGCAAAGCTCAGTTGCTCTTGGTTTTTGGCTGATCGGTTGTAGGGCTATGGTAACGTCTGATTTGAGAGCCTTTCCAGACATCAACTCATCAAGCTGATCAATATCGTTTTGTGTACCGACAGGGTGCTTGATCTCATCAGCACGCTCAAGAGCTGATGCTAATACCGGTAACTTGGCTTTCATGTTGATTTTCGGTGATACAGTTACCCACGTCTTATCCGTTGCCAGTACCTCAGAGGTTCCACTTGTTTCGATTTGGCATTGATAGCCTGCATTCTCTAGTGCATGAGTCAGTGGGAGTAGATCATAAATACAAGGTTCTCCACCCGTAATTACAACGTGTTTCGCTGTATATTGTTGGGTTTTCAACAAATCTACGACGCCGCTAGCGTCCAGTTTTGTCCAAAGCGGTGAGTCACCTTTCTTAGCCATTACTTCATTAATTGAAACATGATCTTGCGGCTCGGCGGTCCAAGTTTGTTTTGTATCACACCAAGCACACCCTACAGGGCAAATTTGGAGACGAACAAAAATTGCAGGGACACCAGTAAAAACGCCTTCGCCTTGAATCGTTTCAAAGACTTCGTTAATTTTGTACACCGCTAACCTCATGGTGAGTTGAATTACTTTTTATGCAGCCGGTTATTATGACAGTTCAGTCCATGGCTGTCTTGAATAAATCGCGACAGTTAGCAAAACACATGTGCAAAAAGCATATGCCATGTTGTTATATCAGTGGCAATCCAATAAATTTTGTCAGCAAAAAAACCTCGAAAATACGATACTTTCATTAGGTGTAAAGCACAAAAATGACGGTGATTACATCTTTCATCGTGACCAATGTCACGTACTTTGAATAATCAGCTTCACAATTACTTCGCAAAGTAAAAAAATTAAAGGGATACTAATTTTTAGCACTTAACCTTTGGAGTACAGGCATGTATGTCGCCCAGCCTGGTCACATAGATCATATCAAAAGAAATAATGCCGGCAGCGTCTACAAGCTTATCGATCGGTACGGGCCGATATCACGTATCGAGCTATCAAAGCGTAGTCAGTTGGCTCCTGCAAGTATCACGAAAATTACTCGTGAGTTGATAGAAGCTCATTTAATAAAAGAAACCAATATCCAAGAAGCAGCAACGCGTGGCCGACCTGCGATTGGATTGGTGCCTGCGAACGAAGGTTGGCAGTTCTTATCACTTCGTTTAGGACGAGGTTATTTGACGATCGCACTGCATGAACTTGGTGGCGATATTCTTGTTGAAGAACGGAAAGATATCGATGTGCTGCAACAAGACGAAGTTTTGCAGCAACTATTAAAAGAGATCGAGACGTTTTTTGCCAACCATGTTGGCGAACTCGATAGAATAACCGCAATTGCAGTTTCTTTACCTGGACTGGTGAATGCCGATAAAGGCATGGTGCTGCAGATGCCGCATTATGAAGTCCATAATTTAGAACTAGGTCCAGCGATCCATCAGGCAACAGGCTTACCCGTTTTTATTGGTAATGACACACGCTCATGGGCGCTAGCCGAAAAGCTTTTTGGTAATTCACGTGATGTTGCTAACTCGATTCTGATTTCGATTTATCACGGCGTTGGAGCTGGCATTGTTCTCGATAATGTCGTACTACAAGGTCGTATTGGTAATATTGGTGAACTCGGGCATATTCAAATTAAGCCGTATGGTAAGAAGTGCTTTTGTGGTAATCACGGTTGCTTGGAAACGGTGGCAAGTTTGAAAGCCGTAATAGAGCAAGTCGAGCAACGTCTAAGAGAAGGCCACCCATCAACACTTCATGGTAAAGTATTAAGCATTGAAAAAATTTGTGACGCAGCTGTAGATGGTGACACATTAGCAAGACAGATCATTATTGAACTTGGCCATAATCTTGGTCAAGCGATAGCAATCATGGTTAACTTATTTAACCCAGAAAAAATCTTGATTGGCGGCGAGTTCAACCGTGCGAAAGCCGTGCTTTATCCCGCAATTATGGATTGTATTCGAACACAGTCATTACCTGTATATAATCGCGATTTAGTCATCGGTGAAAGTTCATTCTATACACAGGCGACGATGCCTGGAGCGGCACTGGTAAAACAAGCAATGTATGATGGACACCTACTTATGAAATTAATCGAAGAAGGCTAAACGGGCGTAAGTAAGCCAGCCCATTTGGATTGGCTTACTCTTTGTTTGCGGTTACGTAGAGTAGTCACAACTCCAAAACCAAATAGAGTTGTTCCGAAAATTGCTAAAATTGAAGGTTCTGGGATAACGCCCCAAGAATTGATGGAAATGTCAGTCCCTTCTTCAGTGCTCTTAAACCCAAATGCTATTGCCCCAATATCACTAAGGTCGACATTAGCTGGGTTAAATAAACTAAAATCAATGGCCATTCGACTAAGCACCCCACCAGGGTTTGCCCCCGTTATTTGATCAACACCACCTTGCATATCGAATACTTGTAAGTAGTAATCAAACGTACCCGCGGCATCACTTGTCACAACATCAAAGTAAAATGCCGTGTAAAGACCTGCAGGGTTTAATACATCTAAAGAATTGAGACCTTCACTAAAGACATTCATTTTAGGTGGCGTTGAGTAAAACGACGTTGCATTTTTTGGTTTGGTTGAATCACCATCATAGATGACTTCAGCGATTGAAAAGGCCCCAGAACCATTAGTCCAAGATAAAAAAGGAAAATCTGGATCACCCGCTTGTAGTGTTGAATCGGGATTAGCACTACCAGCTTGCGTTACTGTTAATTCGGCATCTCGTTGCCCACCTATGATGCCTGGGGTCATTATTGCTGTTGAACCTGACTCAGAACCGACTCCATTCTTTGCTAAGTCCATACCAGAGCCATGATTAACGGTAAAGTCATCAAATATCCATAGGCTTGCATTTGCACTAAATGCCGCGCAAGCCAAAGATACGGCGGTTAATATGTTCTTCATAAGTATCCTTGATAATAAAATCATAATGACTTCTTTAGATAAGCAATTTATGTACCATTATATGAAGGCACTTTATTTTAATTAGTTATAATCCAACAAATATTCTGATAGTGGATGTAGCACATAATATGGCAATCTAAAGTGGACGCTATTGTATTGATACTATAGATAATCTCCTATAAAAAAGCACAATAGTGTAACCGAGGGTAACGCCTAAGATATTTGATAATGCGTCGAGGCATGAGCCTTCACGGCCCTGCACAGCAAGTGACTGAATGACTTCAATTGCAATGCCATAAAAGCTAATTGCTGCGCAAAATAAGAATAAATGCGAGTGGAATACAAAAATAAAATGTGCGAGAAGGATGAAGCAGCAATAAGCACCTAAGTGCAATATTTTATCGAGAAAGAGAATACCATATTGCTCTAAGTCGGTGATTCCCCCCTCATCAGCACCTGGCATTAATGAAAGGTAAGTAATCAAACAGATGTAGATAATGAATACAATGATAGCTGTATGCGCATACTTACGAAGGATCATGTGAACGTTGCCTATTGCTGCTTAGCTAAAAGAGCTTGAAGGTGATTAATAGGGATAGCATAAGTAATGGCACTAGGTGAAGTAAGTGCAGATTCACGAGTTGATTTGACAAACACCTTATTGATCACGGCAATAACTTCACCTGTATTTGGATGGTAAACAGGGCTACCGCTGTTACCTGGGTAGGCAGTAGCATCAAATTGATAGACATAATAGGGTTGCTTTAATCGCTTTAGCTGCTTAGGCGAAAGTTCCTTCGCATTTCGGGCTGGTATAGCAATAGGGGTAATACTTGAAATAATACCTTGGTGAGTTGCAGGGTATAGACCAAGAATGGTTCCAATTGGAAAGCCTGTAAAACTATAAAGTTCACCCTCTTTAACCAGTCTAGTTGATAGTACAACCGGTTTTAATGGTGGACCTGAGACTTTTAATAATGCGAGGTCGTGTACTTGATCTCGTGAGATAACCTGAGCAGATCTAACATCAGTTTTTTTGCCGCGACCAACAAAAACAACGAAATTATCATCTCCTTGAAGGTATTTGGGGTCAACAACGTGTGCGTTTGTTGCAATAAGGTGGCTACTTACAACAAAGCCAGTACCTTGCAATTTTGCTCTCGGAGCGGCGAGTTTACTATAGACGCCAACCCCAACGACAGATGGCTTCATTTTACTTATTGTTTCGGGTAAGTTTGCAAAAACAGAAGAGCAACAAGTAATCAATGTAAGAGAAAAAACTAAATTAATCCACAGCACAAGATATCCTTTCTGCTTACAAAGCCCCCCTTCATACTAGTCATTGTAAGGGGGGGGAAACTAATTAGAGCCGACTATGTTTTTCCAATTGCTTTTTTAGCTCAATCAAGTGTGGTTCAGAAGGCGATAAGCGTTTTAGAATCGAACGCGCCTCATTTCGCTTATCATTTTGAATTAAGCTTTCGACGTAATGCAAACTGATTTCACTATTATCTTTACGTTGCTCATACGCCATTTTTAAAGGTTCTAAAGATTGCTTATGTTGCCCAGACTTGAGTAAACAAAATCCATAAGTATCTTGTACTTCGGGTAACTCCCCCGCGAGGTTGTATGCCTTTTCAGCCGATTGGCAGGCTTGGGAGTAATCATTTTTATCAATGTAAAGCCAGGCAATATTATTAAGTGCAATAACGTTATTTGGTTCGCGTTTTATAATTTCTTTATACTGACGAATTGCTTCATTTGGCTTCCTCTCTAACTGCACTTGAGCGAGCATAAGTGTAAGAGGGTGAGCTGAATCGCCATATTGTTCAATCACACTTTCAAGAAAAGCAGCTGCTTTATCGTGCTGTTTATTTAGAATATAAGCCCTAGAAAGGTCTTTCGCGGTCAATAAACTTTGCTGAAGCTTATAACGCTTTTCTTGAGCAATCGCGGCTTTGTCATATTGTTCATTCGCAGTGTATATCATCGCTTGTAAACGCAGGTAATACGGGGTTTCCTTTATTTCAGCAGACTGCGAGTCAAGAATCTTTTGGCTACTAGACAACCGATTATCCTTAATCATCAAACCAGCTTTCATTAAGCTAAATCCGGGTTGATCACTAAATAGAGACTCCGCTTTTTCTGCGGTCTTTATTCCTTTATTGTAATTACTTGTGATTTCGTAAAGCTGTATGTTTTTCATATAGGCTTGAGGATTTAATCGATCAACTTCTAGCCATTTTTCTGAAGCAATTAGCGCTTTACGATAGGATTTTTGAGACTGATAAAATAGGGCAAGTAAACTCCAACTCTCTGGTGTTTGTTGGCTTGGTGTTAAACTATTAAGTGTTGAAATTGCACTGTCTATATCATTCTTGGCCCCTTGAGCCCGAGCTAAAATAAGCTTTAGCTTTACATTATCAGGTTGTTGTTCAGTCTTTGAACTGTATAGAGAAAGTGCTTGATCTAACTTATCAGATTCTGCTGCATACTTAAAAAAATGCTTGGCGATAACAAAATTATCTGGAGTATTGTCAGCAAGTTTGAACGTGGCGCTGTATGCTTTATCCTTATCGCCTTTAATGGCATCAATTTGCGTTAAGGCTATAGATGCAGAAATGTTACCTGGGTCAATCTCAAGGACATTACTAAAGAGCTCATTTGCCAAATCAAAATCTTTCTTGTTTAAATTTATTAATCCTTTTATCAAAATTGCATTAACATCACTAGGTTCCGCACTAAGCCATTCATCGATGACCCTTTCGGCATTGATGAAGTCACTTTGCTTTAGATAATAATAGGCCAAACCGAGGTTTGCTTCTGGAAGGGCTGGATCAATGTCGAGCATTTGTTGAAGGTTTTCAACGCCACTCGTATCGTTATTAGCTAATTTAACGAGACCTAATCGTAGGTTATTATCAGACGATGGTAATGAAGTGGATTTTTTTGCAAGATACAATGCATCATTACTCCGACCAATTTTTGCGAATTCAACACTCATCGCAGAGAGAAAGTCGGAGTTTAAATCGGATGATAGGTCAAACTCTTCGAGTGTTTTTAGAGCCCCGTCGACTTCACCGAGCTTAAATTGAGTGGAAACATATAGACGTTTTACGAAATGATCGTTCGGGACAAAAGGGGATACTTTTTCAAAATATTTATTTGCGGTTGCAATCTGGTCATTAGCGTAAGCGGTAACACCTGCTATAAGGTAAACACTGAGGTTTTGAGAACCGTTTGTAATAGCAAGTTCCGCATGCTTTTTAGCACCGTCAAATTCTTTTTGGCTATAGAGGATTGTTGCTTTTAATTCATTAGCAAGAACATGGGAGTTCGAAACTTTTAAAAGGTAACTTACATACTTGTCAGCTTCAGTATAGTTTTCAACACGGACAAGCGCTTGGGAAAGAAATAGCGTGTAGTGAACGGCATCTGGTGAAAGCTCGACAGCCTTTTTATAACTCTTTACTGCTTCAAGATGCTGGGCGTTGGACGTGTATAAATGGCCTTGGAGTAGCCATACATCACTATTATCAGCATGAAGATCAATTAGGTCATCAATAATGTCGAGTGCTGATTCAATATTTTTATTTTCTGCGTTAATACTCGCCTGACTTAAAGCTGAATACAGGCTTTCAACCCCCGATTCATTAGCAAGTTCTAATGTGTACTCGGCTTCTTCTTGTTTGCCATTCTGCAATAACAGTAAAGACTTTATGGCAAGTAACTCTGTCATTACTTCAGGTGAATTGGTACGTGATTTATCGACTAATTGCGTGATTGCTTGTAAATCATTTTGACCTAATAATGCTCTCGCGAGTAATGGCTCAGCGTCATCTTTTGAAGCCCCATTACGCATAGCTCGATTAAATTCTTTCTCGGCAGAAGAAAAGTTACCGTTTTCTAGGTAGATTGTCCCCAAAAGTAAACGCGGCTCAGCTTGTTTCGGTTCTAGCTGAATCGCATTTTTCAGTTCAATGATAGCTGAACGATCACTTCCCTCTGAAAGATAGCGTTTAGATTCATCAACATATTCTTCATATGACCGCTCATTACAAGCAGCTAAAAATAGCAACAAAGCCGGGGATAATGCTTTAATAATTGATGAGATATTTTTCATAAAATTCCCTGTCATAACAACTTAACTTAAGGTTAGGATATTTTTATCGCAATGCAAAAACAAAAAGACTATTTTTACTATAGTTAAAATAAAGGACGATACAGGAACTAATATGAGGGATTCCCATCAATATAAATGTATTCTTTATGACAATTTAAGTTATGAGCACCTAGAGAATATTTGGCTAGATTTAGAAAAAAAATCAGTAGCAAACTTTTTCATCTCATGGAATTGGATAGGAAATTGGTTAAAACAACATGTACATAAACATAAATCACTGATCGTATATTATGGTGATGAGGTTGTTGGATGTGGGATAATAATCGAAAGTAAAAGTTTTTTTAGAAATACATATTATTTAAATCATACAGGTGACGATAATCTTGATCAAGTTTGGATCGAGCATAACAATTTCGTAATTGATAATCGCCATAATGAAAATGTTAAGTTAATAATTGCAAATAAATTACATAGTATGATAAATGTTTTCGATAAAATAGTTGTTGGTGTATCTGAACTTAGAAGTATAGATTATCTTACTTCAAAAAAAATACACAGTAGAAATGTATGGGCGGCAAATAGCTATAAGATAAATTTTTTAAAAATCAAAGAAAAAAACATTAATGTCGATGACACGTTATCAAGTAATTTTAAACGGCAAATTAAACGAAGTATAAAAAAATATAATGCATATGGGGAACTGAGGTTATCTGAAGCTAATGGTAACGCTCAGGCACAAGAGTGGTTTGATGATATGGCAAAATATCATCAAAAAAAATGGTCTGAAGATAGTGGTTTTAATAATAAGGATTTTATTAGATTCCACAAATCTATGATTAATTCTGATCAAAACTGCGAGCATATAAAAATATTAAAATTGGAAGCTGGAACGCACCTTGCCGGATATGTATACCTATATATATATAATAACGAGGCTTATTTCTACTTAAGTGCATTAAATTATGATTTACCACACCGGCATTGTAAGCCTGGATTAACAATACACTATTTAATAATATGTAAATTATGGATTGATGGCTTAAATGGTTATGATTTTCTTGGTGGTGAGTCAAGATATAAAAAGAGTTTTTCTAATGAAGCTGTTGAATTGGTAAAAGTTGATCTACAAAGAAGCAGTTTATGGACGGTAATGTTGAACTCACTTAGAAATATAAAAAACAAAATTAGTGTGTGAAAAAATTCCGTATAATATTTACAATATTATTTGGGAAATAAGTTACAAAAACAGTTAGTAATTTATCACTTAATGTAAACTTATAGTTTGAGGCAATAGCAAAATCTCTTACTTCCTTACTAAGTGGATCATGTCGTTTTTTATAATTTAATAAATATTCAGCAATATACCATTTTCGATTAGATTMCCATTTATTTAAGTCAAAGACATTACTGTATTGTTCTATAGAACCTAATAATTCAAGAGTAAGTAAAGTACGTCCACATTTCCAGCATTGTGAGCAGTTATCAATTCTATTTGCCGAGATACAGACGTTAAGAAGTTTCTCCGATGGTTTATAATTAGAGATGATCTTTGTTTTTTCTACACGAGAATATTGAGCGCCAGATGAAATGACATCAATGTTTTCGGTTGAAAATAGATGCATTGATAAAGGATCTATTGTTGCAATGTCTTTTGTATTATTGACCTTTGTATCTGAGTATGAATAACCAGAAGCGTAATAATATTTACTATAAACAGACTGTAGGATGAGTGCACATGCAATATTTCTTGTGTTATGTGAGAGCACAAATGGAATGTCAGCCAACAAGTCATCCATATTAGAGTCTATGGGTATCAGTTCAATACCAAGCTGTTCGCTAACAGGATTAAGCTGCTCAAATTTTTCATTAAACAGGTGGGGTGGTAGAGCCCCAACATTATTAAATAATAACTTTGAAATATTATAAGAGGGAGACATTGAATTATTAACATGGTTTGCAATTACACAGAATGAATCAACGCCACCAGAAAACCCTGTTGCACCCCCATTAGAACTCGCGTTTATTTGTTTATTTGTTATGCTGGCCGCTTTTATAGCTATTGGCGAGAATCTAGAGTCAATGGTATTCAATAGTCGAATATAATAAGAATCAATGCTATACAGAAGCTTTTCAGATACTTCGCCATCTAAATTCAACTCTTCACCTATAAACATAGCTAACGGTAAAAGTGCGACAAGAAAAGCATCTAATCTGTTTTCTTGGATGGCGTCTTTATAATGTACTGGAACTGAAAACCATAGTTCAGACGTCGAGTGTTTAGTTTCTATATTACAAGAGATTATACATTTATTGTTTTTTTCTGTTATTGTTGGTGACGATACTATCATATAGACCTCCATGTTAACGCTAGTAGATAAGTAGTAAATCCCTTGCAATGCATAAGATTAATAGAAACAGTTGAAATCTTCAATATATGGTCCAATATGGTTGTTGTTACTTAAGATAGAGTTATTACAAAAGTCATTAATAATAGTGTTATTGTCGACTTTATATGTTTCACTGACGTTTTTATATTTTGGTGGAGTACTCTTAAAAGTGAAGTTTCCATTATTAGAATCAATATATGTTTCAGTGAATTTTTTGTAGTTCATAATTATATTATTAAATTCGACCAATTTACCATCATCGCGAGTACGGAAGACTGAGTTACTAATATTATTAAATAATATAGCATCACTATTTCTGAATCTTACATCTATCCCTTTAGTATTAAATAATAGATTATTATGGATTACTGTTTTTGTTGCATTGTTAACATATACAGCTACATCATTACAGTGAAGTATTATATTGTTTCTTAAAATTCCACCTTTTACTTCGAATTCATTAAAAGCTCTGCGGTGCGCTTTTTTCATCCCCCCGCCACCTAAAGAGAGGCCAACTTGGGAACCATTATAGATATTTTTGTTTGAATTACATATAACAAGATTATTTTCAATTAAACCATTATTAGCGCCGCCTTTTATAAAAGCACCATAACTAACTTTATTTCCACCTGTCTTAATGAAGTCACGTATTATATTCCTAGATATTGCCCAATCATTACCGTGGTCAATATTTATATGTGTTACCGAACGACTAGTTTTATGAGGTTCTGTTAAATAAAAATGGTTATTAGAAATGTTACCATTGTCCGGATATGCTTCTTTCAACTTATTAATCTTTAGGGCTGCATTAAAATTAATGAAAGTGTTATGCATAATTGTTGTATTATCGGCATCACCTACTACATGTATAGCATGATCACAGTTAGTTGCAATATTACAAATACCTTTAAATATAATACCTGATATGTTCCAATTGGGTTTGTCGATATAAAAACCTTCTAATGAATCTAGTTCTATAACGACTTTCCCTGGATTTAAGGCTGTAATCATGATCGGGCTGGATTTTTGTTGATTCTTCTTGCCCATCATAAATCTTTTACCATGAAGAATATAAATACCATCTTTTATATAAATAGTTTGACCTGGAATGGCATTTTTTAATGCATTTATTAGAGACTTTGTATCTTTAACAATAGAAACAGCTTCATTTCTATTTAAGGTGAAAGAAGCTTTAGGACCAACCGTAGGCCAATTTCTCATATCAAAATTTTTGCCCATACTAATTGCTTCATTATTTTCGTTCTTAAATATTTCAACCGTAATTTTACTACTAACACTAGGGATAAATTCCTTTACATGGTTAACCGTAAGAGGTGAAAATAAAAAAATGAGCAATAAGCTGATAGCAATAAGGTGAGTGATAAAACCAACACTAATTAAATAATACTTAAGCATTTTCTTATTCATTGTTAGTTAGTCACTTTTACAGTTTACCCACCTTAAGTAAACGTAGACAAAAAATTGATATATGCAAAATAAATCGAGCTTGAAAAAAATTCTTATACTAAGTAAATATCTTATGATTCATGCACTTCTGTCTGGATA
>NZ_JAKJSI010000026.1:0-121502 GCF_050336695.1 Photobacterium minamisatsumaniensis
GAATAAGAAAGGATGGTAGTTTTCAAAAACTAGTAAAAAAACATTATCCATCAATATTTTATTTTTATGGCGATTATTTCATGGATGGTACAACTAAGGATTTATGAATAAATGGAAGCACAAGCTATCAAGTCGTAGCTTAATTATTCTTACTGCAGCATTATTGTCTGCATATTTAGTGTTGATCTTGGCCGTGACTAATCTTGGGCAAACTCGTCTGAAAGAGTCGCAGTTTAGTGAATTAAGTTTAAAAGTTCATAGCTATGATAGAGTGCTTGAGTATTTTTTTAGCGTTACTCAAGATGAGTTATCTGATCTTACAGAAGATAAAACCATAGAGGTTTTTTTTTCCAATGTAGCATCCGGTATGTCAATGAAGTACGGTTTAGGTGCTAGTTTATTTAAGCTCAATAGAGAGTTTGAATTATTGGTTACTAATACTGAAATCAAAGGTAAACCGGTATATGACCATATTAGTTTAATTGGTTATAACGGTACAGTTATTGCGAAGACAAAGTCACAAGAACCGCTGAATATCGACCAAGATAAATATCCAGTGTTTAGTGAAGATGAATTTAGAATTCGCACGGTGAGAAGTGATAGTGGTCTTCATATTCAACTCATTAAACGGGTTCAACATGCTGGTAAACCTATAGCATTCTTAGTTGCAGTCATAAATAATCAAGTCATTATCGATCAGTTAACTGCGCAAGAATATGAAGAAGGTCACAGCAGAATGCAGCTAGTGACCGATAAAGGCGATATCTTAATATGGAATTCATTAGACAAAGGTGATTCGGCGCTTGAAGCAGCAGAGCTAGAAAACAAAATTTATTTTGAAAGCCAAATAGAGAATACACCATTTAAACTGAAGACGTGGTTCGAACCTGTGAATGAAAAAGACTTTTATACTTCTGGTTGGTTCATCGCATGCTTGTCATTCCTTGCTGTACCCGTCGTTTTAGGGGTGATGTATATCTTTATTATTAATAACGCTAATATTACATTAAAAACTAAAATTAAAGTCAGCCATAAACAGCAGCGATTACTTTCAGCCCAGAATCAGCGRTTAATTGAAGAAATTGAAAAGCGTAGGGAATCTGAAGATATGTTAGCTTATCAAGCAACACATGATGCGCTGACAGGATTACCGAATCGTAAATATGGCAATGAAAGATTAGAGAAAGAGCTGTTGAAGGCTAAACGTAATCATTCAACTTTGTTGGTTATGTTTATTGATATTGATAACTTTAAAAAAATTAACGATACATTAGGTCATTTGGCAGGTGACTATATTTTGCAGCAAGGCACGAATAGATTGTTATATTCGGTACGTCAATCAGATGTATTAGCTCGATTGGGTGGGGATGAATTTTTACTGATCATTCCAGATTTTAAAAGTGTTCGTTCAGCAAAATTAATGGCTTCGGCGATTCTGACATTGTTTGATAAGCCTTTTATCTGGCACAATCAGGAAGTTTTTCTTTCAACAAGCATTGGTCTCTCGATATACCCACAAGATGGTAACAATGCAGAGCAGCTATTAGCCAATGCTGATACTGCAATGTATCGCGTGAAGCAAGAAGGTCGAAATGGGTTTAATTTTTATACGTCAGACATGAACATTGATGTACAACGAAACTTAGATCTCGATGCTAGGCTGCGTCAAGCAATCAGCAATGAGGAGTTAGAACTGTACTATCAGCCAATTGTTGATTTAGCAACAAATCATATAGTAGGGGCTGAAGCCTTAATGCGTTGGAATGATGAAAAACTCGGCTTTATATCACCTGAAGAGTTTATTCCTCTCGCTGAAAAAAATGGGTTAATACATCCTCTAGGAGAGCTAGCTCTTAATAAAGCCTGTACGCAAGCTGCAAAATGGCAAAGTATTTTACCTCTGAATATTTCGATAAACTTCTCGAGTGTTCAATTTAGGTATTGTGACAAACTATATAAGCAAATACGTTATGCATTATTACAATCTGGTTTACCTGCGAACAAGCTCGATATTGAAGTGACAGAAAGTCTATTGTTTGATCACAACGAGGAAGTTCTTCGTTTATTGAATAGGTTACAATCAAAGGGGGTACAGCTCACGATTGATGATTTTGGAACGGGGTATTCAGCATTAAGCTATTTACAGAAGTTTCCATTTGATAGATTGAAAATTGATCGTAGTTTTCTTTTTGATATGCACGAAAACGATGCTGATCGTGAGTTGGTTAATGCCATCATAGCTATGGCAAAAGCGTTAAACTTAAGAGTGGTAGCTGAAGGTATAGAAGAGCAATGGCACATAGACTATTTAAAAGTGAAAGGTTGCGATTTTGGTCAAGGTTATTTATTTAGCAAACCCATGCCAGCTGACGAATTTGAACTTTTATTACAGAAGCAGGTAGATCTTAACGCTAATGCTGGGTTTATAGTCGAATCACTCATTGAACATAATTAAATCAGTATAATTAATGAATACTCGTTATGCTGAAAATACACAATTTACTGCACCCCAATAAAAGAAAGCACCAAACGTATCCACGCTCAGTGCTTCATCTTCTTTGTTGTTCAATACCTAAAGTGATGATAGCTAAGGACTATTGAATGGTTTATAGCACCTTAGTTAATCTTAAACTTTTTGACTTCACTACCTAAGTGACCTGCAATTTCATTCAACTCTTCTGAAAGTTGCTGTGATTGCTTTGCTTCAACAGATAATTGGTCTGAAACATCGTTCACTGCCTGAGTATTACGGCTAATCTCTTCTGCAACGGCACGTTGTTCTTCTGCCGCACTGGATATTTGTGTTGCCATGTCGGAGATATGTTCAATAGACGTTGTGATTTGTTCTAGCGCTATAGTGGCATTGCTAGCTTCTTCAACGCTACCTGTTGCTAGGTCTTGGCTTTGCTGCATTGTTTCAACTGCACTGTGGGTATTACGTTGTAGCGTTTCAATCATACTACGAATTTCTTCAGTTGAGCTTTGTGTTCGCTGAGATAGAACACGCACTTCGTCGGCAACAACAGCAAATCCTCGTCCTTGTTCACCAGCACGTGCTGCTTCGATAGCGGCATTTAATGCCAGCAAATTAGTTTGTTCTGCAATACCTTGAATTGTTGAAAGAATAGCATTAATACCCTGCGCGTTATTCTCTAATTCTTTAATGATAGTTGCAGCGTCTTCAACATGATTTGCTAGGTCTGTAATTGACGTTTGATTGCGGCTAATAACCGCTTTACCATCGTTACAACTATTATGTGAAGCAACAGCAGCACTTGCCGTTTGTTCAGCGTGGCTTGCAACTTCTTGCGCAGTAGCAGACATTTCATGAATGGCGGTTGCAATCTGAGTTATCTCACCGACTTGATGTACTAATGCTTCACTTGTTTTTGTTGCCAGAGTTTGGCTGGTTTTGGCTTGTTGGGAAAGGTGCTCTGTGGAGTTAGAAATCCCAGAGACTGAAACGTGAAGCTTTTCGATAAAGGCATTCACGTAGTTGCCTAAATGACCAATCTCATCTTTATTATCGAAAGCTAAACGATGCGTTAAATCACCGTTGCCTTCCGCGAGATCTTTCATTGCATTTGATAGTTGGCCTAGTGGCTTTAGCGCACGGCCGATCAGTACAAGTGCTGCGCCAATGACGATAATTAGCTGTAATAACGTCATGATCAATGCATCAAATAAAGCGTCATCAATATGGTCAAATGCGATATCGGTATCTAACACTAATGCGAAATACCAATTGGTATTAGGCACCTGCTGGATACTAACTAGGCTTTCTTGTCCACTAACAACCATCTCAGCTAATTCAAGGCTGTTGCCTAGTCTTTTGATACTGGTTTGGTTTAGATCTTGGCTGGCGCGTGTTGACGGTTGAAGTGTTAATGATGAATCTGGATGAGCAATGATTGAACCATCACCACTTAATAACATGGCATACATGCCAGTTTGATTTACCGATAAAATCTCTTGCACTAACGCGTCTATAGACATATCTGCGGCAATAACGCCTTGTGCGAACTGCGCAGTAAAGGGTTCAGCAAGCGTAATAACAAGCTGGCCTGTTGAAGCATCAATGTAGGGCATTGTAACGATAGTGCCATTTTTTGCTGTTGCATCGATGTACCACGGGCGTTGGCGAGGATCATAATCATCAGGAAAAGAGATTTCTTTACTTATAATAATCTCGCCATTTTGTTTACCGGCATAAACTAAGTCAAACCCACCGGCATTCATGGCTTGGGCAAGCTCTGGGATAGGATCTGTGGTTTGATTAAACCCATTAATAGCAGACTTTGTAACTAATGCCTTATTTGTTAACCATTGATTAATAGTACCTACTGTTGACTGGCTTAGTGATGTTGCAAGTTGCTTTGTAGAGCGATTAGCGTCAGCAATTAAGCGTTCACTGGTTAACCATGTTTGGATAGCTGAAATAAGCAGTATGATAACGGCAAATGTCAGACAAAGTTTATTCTTTATCGAAAGGTTCAAACGGCATGTCCTTACAAGTGTAATCTTTTTAGATCCTAAAAAGCGGTAGGCAAGGCGTATAGCCTCAATTTTCAGTTGGAGTTTACTTATGAATCTCTCGTGAATAAATCAAATTTTATTTGATCTTCATCACAAATTTGATCTTTATGGGATTCGTTATTTCTTTGATAGATAGATGGAGTATGTATATTTGTTCGCAGAATAATTAAATAGTTGAAAGGGATATCAATTTTTATAATCTAAAAGTGTTTGGTTGTTCAGTGAGCATTAAGGTTGCATATTGAGAATCTGTCTATCGTCTCTAGGTATGCAAAACTGACCAATCATTATGATTTGTTCCAAAACAGTTAGTGAAATTAAAGGTGTTCTAATCCACCTGTTAGATGCCCAAAAGGTACATCATGGAACAGTTAAAAAATATGATGTTGATGAGGTTGTTGAAAGGATCGTTGACTTAAGTCGACACGGTACTTCTTCTCCAGGTTTTGAGCGGTCTGTTTTCGGTTTATTGCAGTTACATTTTTCAGAACTGCCCCCATCTTCAATTCTGTTTAAAGCTTCAGTCAATATTATTGCAGATAAGATTCGATGTGATAAGTATATACAACGCTATTACCGCATTGATTTTGCGAGTTAATTGTAATGAGTATTTATACAATCAACGAACTTGATAATGTCACTGTTATCCGCATTGAAGCGATATGTTTTATTATGATTTCTTAACTCGAAATGACCTTTATCTTGGTTAATTAACCCTAGTAACACATCAAAGGCTTGTTTATCGCTTGTTCCCCCAAGCATAACAAGTCTTGTTACCGTGTGCTTTGTACCATTATTGCGCCAATTGGCTGTAAAGATTTCTACAGGACTACCTGAGCGATAATATCCAATATTTTCAAATCCAGTTGGATGCTTGATATTGGCCTTGATCGCGACGTAACGATGATGAATATTATTTTCGGTTATCAGTGCTAACTGCAAATTCGGGGTAAATAAATATTCATCGTCTTTGACTAAATGATAGATATCAAGTCGACATTTATTGGGTGAGAGTGATGTATGGCTCGTAGGAAGAACTTCGGCATGAATAAAGCTTGAATTAAGCCCCATAAAAAGATTACAGAATATAAATATTAGACGACACATACTACCAGCCTTAAAAACCACGTAAAGCAAGCATAGTGATAGAAGGTAGAAAATATGTGTCTTAATACAGAAACAAAACAACAATAAAATTATGTGCAGACGTCAATACGGCCTATGGGTTATAAATTTTCGTTTTCACCATTCGTCGATATTCGCTAGGGGTCAGGCTAAACTGCTGCTGGAAGCGCGTAGAAAAGTGATAGGCGTCTTTATAGCCAACTTGCTCAGCAACCTCTTGTACTGACATTCCAAAGTCCCTTAGTAGTTGCTGTGAAGCATCCATTCTTAAGCGTTGTAAAAATTGGTGGGGTGTTTCACCGACTTGGTCTTTGAATTTACGATTAAAGCTACGAAGTGGAAGTTGGCAATGTTCAGCAACAGCCTGAGCGGTTATGGGGTGTGATAGGTTTCGCTTCATCCAATCTTGTGCGAGTGCGATAGACTCATCGAACTGAAGTTGGCCGCCAATTTGGTAGAACGGCTGCTGCGTTGATTTTGAAATTTCGTGACCAAAGTGAGTCTCTATCGTATTGGCTATTTTTTGCCCGAAAGACTCAGCGATTAAATATAAAATCATTTCAGACTGAGAGTTAATACTGGTGGTGCAGTAAATCCCATTCGCAGCTGTGATAGAGGCCTGTCGATTAAGGCGTACATGTGGGTAGCGGGCAGTGAAGTTATCGAAGTAATACCAGTGTGTTGTTGCAACCTGATGGTCAAGTAAGCCTGTTTCGGCAAGCCAAACCACACCTGTGCCTGTTGCGACCAGTTTTGCACCTTTCTGATACTGTGTTTGAAGCCAATTAATAATATTTGGCGTACGTCGCATTGATTGTTGTGGGTTTCCCCACATTGGCGGCAAGATTAAAATATCAAAAGGCTGATCATCATCATAAGTCATATCAGGCTGAATTTTTAGTCCAGCAGTTACCTTTGTTGGCTCTAATGTTGGCGCAATGAGTTTAATTTCAAATGGTGACTGGCGCTGACTTTTACGGCTACGTAAGCTCGCGGCACTATTCAACATTTCTGCGGCGAGAGAAATACCTGTGATGAGTGCACGCTCATAGAGGAGAAATCCGACTTTCATAAAATGCCTAACTGCTTCAATAATGACCAAATGAGAATGGTTATGACAAAATGGCCTGTATGGCAGTGATAATGGCATAAATGTGGGGTGATTGAACAGCGTAAATTGATAATCTAACAGCCTAAAAAGTATTGATGTAGGTTTAGGATGACAAAGTTACCTTTGATTGTCGGTTTCGGTGGCATGAATGCTGCTGGACGAAGTTCTGGTTTCCATAGCTATAAGCGTATGGTGGCAGATGTATTGTCTGATGCAGATATGCAATCGACATGGCAAGATCTTGCTCAGCGTATGGGGTTTGGTGAAGGTGTGGAAATTAATGATGAAATCATTAATGCCATTAAAGCAGGTACGCTAGTTCGCCGCATTGAGTCGTTTGATCCAGACCAACTGCTTTATCAATACAAAGCGGCATTGAATAGTGACAGTGAGCAAATCTCATTCACTTTACGTAAATCTAAACTGCCGACAAAAATTCCTGACAACTGGTGCGTTGAAGAGCAAGGTAATAAAGTAAAAATTACGGTTACGGGCGAATTAAATGCATTGCTAGAAGACCGTGTTTCCTTTCCAGTAAGTAGCGGCGGTAATATTCCTACAGGGTTTGACCCAGGTAAATTATACAATTCACGCTTTCACCCTCGAGGATTAAAACTCACAGTCTATGGCGCATCAGATGCATTGAATTCACTGGGTTTAAATTGGGATGAAGTACTTAAGCATATCGACCCTGATCAAGTCTCTGTATACGCAGGCAGCGCACTAGCGCAAGTGGATGACCAATCACTCGCTGGCATGCTAGCCGCGCCGTTAACAGGGGGGCGGGTTAGTTCTAAGATGATGGCACTGTCGTTAGCTGAAATGCCGGCTGACTTTATAAATGGGTATGTCATTAACAGTGTTGGTACGACAGGTACCAACATGGGTGCATGTGCGACCTTCTTATACAATTTACGCCAAGGCATGAATGATATTCAACAAGGCCACGCTAAAGTTGCCATTGTTGGTAATGCAGAAGCACCTGTTGTATCTGAGATTATGGAAGGTTTTCGGGTGATGGGCGCACTTGCTGAAGACGAGCAGCTAAAAGCGCTTGATGACAGTGATATTGTTGACAACCGACGTGCTTGCCGCCCATTTTCATCAAATGCTGGTTTTACAATGGCGGAGTCTGCACAATTTGTTGTGTTGATGGATGACGAACTTGCCCTCGAGCTTGGTGCGAGTGTTCATGGTTCGGTTGCGGACATTTTCATTAATGCCGATGCGAATAAGAAGTCTATCTCAGCACCCGGCGTGGGTAACTATGTAACAGTGGCTAAGGCTGCGGCATTGGCAAAAGCGATTCTGGGCAAAGAAGGTGTTAAGCAAACATATGTTCAGGCACATGGTACCGGCACCCCACAAAATCGCGTGACAGAAAGTCATATTTTAAATGAAGTAGCAAAGACATTTGAAATCGACAATTGGCCAGTAACCGCCGTAAAATCATATCTTGGACACTCAATGAGTACCGCTCCCGGTGACCAGCTCATAGCCTCATTAGGTGTATGGCAATACGGTTGGATTCCAGGCATTAAAACCATTGATCACATAGCGTCAGATGTACATCAGTCTCACCTTAATATTTTAACTGATCATGCATTTGCTGGTGATAAAGGTGAAAACTATAAAGCCGTTATTCTTAACGCAAAAGGGTTTGGTGGTAACAATGCCTCTGGTCTTGTACTGTCTCCTCAACAAACAATGGCAATGCTAACCAATAAGTACGGTGAAGAGGCTATTGCCGCTTATCACTTACGTAATGCGCAAGTACAGCAAGTCGCTACCTCCAATGATCAAGCTGCATGTCGAGGCGAAGAAACCATTCGTTATCACTTTGGTGAGAATGTGATGGATGAAACTTCAGTGTCTTTGTCGCAAGAGGCTGTTACATTGTCTGAGTTTGCAAAGCAAATTCCATTAGCCCAAGAAAACCCTTTCAAAGATTACGAATAAAATAGGCTGAACAACGATACCAAAGAAAGGCCATAACTTGAGAAGGTTGTGGCTTTTTTGATCATTGAGACTTGCACTGTTTACTGTATTTTTTTAGCGTAATTGAAGCTAGATATAAAGGAGAGAGTCTTGTGGCAAATATTATGCTGATTGCAAACCTGAACTGTGACCGAGTATTGCAACTAGAAGAGCCGCTGGAAGCTGGAGGCCGCCATCACTATCAAGACAAAGGTCGACGGCTCGGAGGTGGCGGGGCGAATACTGGCCTTGGACTTGTCTGGGCGGGTCATAACGTTGCCTTAGTGAGTCAAATAGGGCGTGATGAAACCGCTGACTGGTTACTAGCAGAAGCGAGTTTACAAGGCTTGAACTGTAGTCTGTTACAACGTAATGATATTGTAACACCAGAATTGATGCTCTTAATGACCCCCGATGGTGAACGCACCATTATTCGACCGGCAAGGCCTGATTTTGTATTGGACCAATCTCCTGATTTTTCGAACTGGGATGCCCTTTATATAAACTCCTCGGCAGAGGGGGTGGCGATGTGGTCAGAGGAAGCCTTGGACCATGCAATGATCGTTGCGCAGTTACCAAAGACGGATATTAAACGTCCATGTCATATTCTGATCACATCAACATCAGATTTTTCTGGTAGAACAACGTTGACACCTTGGCAATATGCCCAGTCATTGGCTGGCGAGCAGTTGGAATTTTTTATTATTACCAATGGGGAGCATGGCGCAACGGCCTATTTTGATGGTGGAGAGTGTTTTGTATCTGCGTGCTCAGCCAACGTCGTGGATACCACAGGGGCGGGTGACGCGTTTGCATCGGGTGTGATTAATGGCTTACTTCAGAAAGTGTCTATCGAAGAGGCGATGGCACAAGGCGCTAAGTGGGCATCATTCGCGGTTCAAACGGAAAGCTCTATACCAGGCGAAGCATTACGGCAGCACCTTTTAGACAAGTAGTCTCCAAACGCAATCGAGAAAATAAAAAGGGAAGCAATTAGCTTCCCTTTCGTAATTATACTGAAAAATTAATGCTTATTTTTTCAGCTTAGTGATTTTTGATTTATTTAACACTGCACGGCGTAGGCGGGCGCGGCGCTCAGCGTCAGATTGATCTGCTGTTGGGTTATTGGTACGGCCACGGCGATCTTTAAATGCTGGTTTAGAATGCATTTTTTCAAGAAGTGCATCACGGCTTTTTGGTTCATAACCTGCAAGTTGAACACGACGAATACGTTGTTTAATGAGTTTTTCAACTTGTACCAGTGTTAGCTCTTCTTCGCGACTAACAAAAGAAACTGCATGACCTTGCTGACCCGCACGACCTGTACGACCAATACGGTGGACGTAATCTTCCGCTAGGAAAGGCATATCGTAGTTAACAACGTGTGGTAGGCCTTGAATATCGAGGCCACGTGCAGCGACTTCGGTTGCAACCATCACGCGTGCTTTGCCTTCTTTGAATTCATCAAGCGCACGGCGGCGAGCACTTTGTGCTTTATCACCGTGACAAAGTACCGCTTTGATACCGTCCAGCTTAAGCTCTTTCACTAGCTCATTGGCTTTTTCTTTGTAGTTAACAAAGACCAACACCTGCTGCCAGTTTTTCTTACCAATTAACTCAGATAATAGTTCGCGCTTGCGATCTTCATCGACAGGGTAAACAACGTGAGCAACAGTTTCTGCTGTTGTATTTTCAGCACTGACCGAAATACGTTTAGGTTTACGCAAAATGTCACCAGCCAATGCATTCATTTGGCTAGATGAAGTCGCTGAGAACATCATTGTTTGTGGCTGAGTGCGAATGTCGGCCATGATACGGCGAATATCGCTAATGAAGCCCATATCAAGCATACGGTCAGCTTCATCAAATACTAAGAACTCAAGGTTAGCCAGTGATACATTGCCAAGCTCCATGTGCTCAAGTAAACGACCTGGCGTCGCAACGAGAACATCAAGGCCTTTCACAAGTACTCTTTCTTGAGATGACATTTTTGTTCCGCCGTAAATAGCAGCAGTTTTGACGTCAGTGTATTTAGTATAATCTTCAATGTTCTTTGCAATCTGAGCTGCAAGCTCACGGGTTGGCGCTAGAATAAGCGCGCGGACATTGAATCGACCTGACGATTTTGGTTTATCAACAATCTGTTGAATGATCGGCAAAGAGAAAGCCGCTGTTTTACCAGTACCGGTTTGGGCATTGGCTAGAATATCGTTTCCGCGGCGAGCGTGTGGTATCGCTTGCTGCTGAATGGGAGTTAATTTCTCGTAGCCACACTCATCGAGTGCGCGCACAATTTCTTGAGAAAAGTTTTGTGATGCAAATGACATTCTTTATTCCTAAAGCAGACGGCTGTGCCTGACCAAAATTATGGTGGGTGATTATAGTGTAATAATAAAGAGATGTGGGGACTTATTTACGGTAATTGTAGAAAAAACACTCGATTTGGCACGATAAGTTATTCATCTTTCAATAAATTGATGTTCAAATCGTGCGGAAGGCTACATTTATTTGTATAAATTCGGTCAAAACGTGAAAGGGGCGCAACTTTGACCGCTGCAAAACGACTCCATTTGCTTGAGTCGGCAACTAACCAGCACTGCTGTGAGTTAGCAATTATCGCTTGAGATAAATCCGCTTCAAGTGATTCATGCTCCATCGCGAAATGACTTTCAGTGACGGAAGCGCAGCCACAAATCCCTATATCTGCTTCAAACCCCGCAAGGAATTGATTTGCGCTACTACCCATTATGTCTTGGTGTTCACGTCTCATTAGGCCGCCAGCGAGATAGACTTCAATATGCTTATTGGCTTCTAAAATTTTAGCCACTTGTAAGTTATTGGTGATCACTCGAAGCGATTTTTTACCTAAAAGGTGCTGAGCGATTTTAGTAACCGTTGTCCCAATTCCGATCATGACAGTTGAACCATCGGATATCTGTTGTGCGACAGTACGTGCAATGGCATTTTTAGCTGAAGACTCAACCTCAGAACGAAATAAATAGCTTGTGTTCGTTAGTGCCGCGGGTAGGCTAACACCACCATGTACTCGGCGAGCTAATCCTTGCTCGCAAAGCTGATTCACATCACGACGAATTGTTTGCGTTGTTACCGAATATAGCTCAGCGAGATGATCAATCTGAACGGCTTCTCGGGCTTTTAATGTCGCTAGAATCTGCTTTTGGCGGTGATTCAGTTCCATGCCTTACCTTATAGAGAAAGTGGTTTAAACAAGTTAGGTTTATCTGTGATGACGTTATCTACACCCATATCAGTAAACATGCTAGCTTTTTCTGGTTGGTTAAGTGTCCAAATCATTAGGATTAAATCTTCGTTTTTAATGCTTTGAGCAATAGCTGGTGTCAGGATGTTGTGATCGATGTGGATGCTGTAAAGATCTAACGGCAATACTGATTCAAGACTAAAGTCATTCCACACTTCACAGATAAACCCACGCCTTACCTCTGGCAATAATGTTTGACAATGAAGTAGTGCATTTCGGTTGAAACTTGAAAAAACGAGTTTATCAATAGGGAAACGGCTTTCTTTAATCAGTGCGACTACCTGTTCAACTAAAGGGATAGCTTCAATATTGTCGTGAATTTTTAATTCAAGGTTTAGCGTTAAGTTTAAACGTAGGCAAGTGTCGAGTGTTTCTGCCAGTGTTGGAATCTTCTCGCCTTTAAATTGCTCACTAAACCAAGAACCAGCATCCAATTGCTTTAATTCCTGCAGCGTAAGATTCCCCACTTTGCCTTTGCCATTCGTACAGCGGTTGACGGTTTTGTCGTGGATAACAACAGGAATATTGTCAGCACTAAGTTGTGTATCAACCTCAACCCAATCAATGCCGACTTTCGCAGCGCACTCAATGCCTGCTAGCGTATTTTCTGGAGCAAGAGCGGCGGCGCCACGGTGACCTGAAATCATAACTTTCTCACTAATGTTCATTTGAATGTTTGCATAACGTTAATACTGATGTGTTACATCGATATTACAGCGCACTTATCCTAATATTATATGAATGATTTAACCATTAAGTTACCAATAGTAAGTGGATAGTCACAGCAATGGTAAATAAAAGTCGGTATTTTCACTTTGATAAAATGAATGTTCATATGAGTGTCACAATTGGTCGACATACTGCTCGCCATCTTGATGAGCGATTAAAGAATGAATTTAAGGGAATGTAATATGAAAAAGCTATTAGGTACTGTACTTACTGCAACAGCGCTGCTTGTTGGTTGTGGTGAGGCAGATCAAGCGTCTTCTGATGGTGCTTCAGTTGAGCCGATTGATATCAATATGAGTCTTGTTTTTACGCAAAATGAATTATTAACCCAAGAGCTAATAAAAGTTACAGATACAATTCGAGAGCGAACTGACGGTTCAGTTAACATCAAAGTATTCCCAGGCGGTCAGTTACCTGTATATAAAGACAACCTCGAGCAAGTTGTAAATGGTGCAAATTGGATTGCTGTTGAAGATTTAACTTATCTTGGTGATTATGTGCCAGATTTCGCGGCACTTGCAGGGCCGATGCTTTACAACACGTATGATGAATACCTAGCGATGATGGATACTGATTTTGTTGCGGGTCTAAAAGATCAAGCAGAAGAAAAAGGCATCAAAGTACTGAACGCTGATTACATGTTCGGTTTCCGTCATATGATCACAAATAAAGAAATCGTGAACTCTGAAGATATGAAGGGTATGCGTATTCGTGTTCCTCAGAGCCAACTGTTTATTAGTACGTTATCGTCAATGGGCGCAGCACCCGCATCGCTGCCATTCCCTGAAACGTATGCCGGTGTGCAGCAAGGTGTTGTTGATGGCCTTGAAGGTTCAATTCTAACCATGTATTCAACAAAAATTTATGAAGTCGCTAAGAATATGTCGATGACTAAGCACTTCTTAGGTTCTGTTGGTATTTATATCTCACCGACTGTATGGGATAAGTTCACGCCAGAGCAACAACAAATCATCAATGAAGAGATTGAAGCCGGCGTCAAATCAAATACTTCAGAACTTGTTAAGCTTGACGCTGAATATACTCAAAAATTAGAAGAATTAGGCGTTACATTTAACGAAGTGAATTCTGATGAGTTCAACAAGTTAACTGCTGATGTGTATAACCAGTTCCCGACATGGAGCGAAGGTATCCACGCAACGATCATGAGTGAACTCGAGACGATCCGCGCAGCTCAGTAATATTGTTTAATGCCTGCCAGTTACCATTGTGTCGCTGGCAGGTATTCATGAACTGCCTAAACATAGTTGTTGAAGGTAATTCATTGGAGATAAATGTGTTTTTCTTAAAAAATATTGAAGAAATTCTAGCGTCGATTGCTATTTCAATTACCGTGTTAGTGGTTATTGTGAATGTGGTGCTGCGTTATGGCTTTGGTTTTGTCGTACCGTGGAGCGAAGAGCTCTCTGTTATTTGTTTCATTTGGGCTGTCTATCTAGGTATCAGTTCTTGCTATAAGCATAAACTCCACATGGGAGTGGATGTGGTTGTTGCGATGCTTCCCCAAAAAGCAAAGCGTCCGTTTAAGCTTGTCGTGTCAGTGTTTTTACTCGGTCTTAATATTTTAATGGCAGTGTTGAGTTATCAATACATGATGCTGTCGAATAAAGTGACACCTGTTATGGGTATGTCTTATTTCAGCATTAATGGTGTGCTGTTCTTGTGCTTTGCTTTGATGGCAATCCACACCGTAAAGTTTATTGCAGACGATATTGCAGCGCTTAAGCGTTCTCATTAATTAGGTGCTCACATGGAAAGCTATTTACCAATATTGATTCTATTTGTATTGTTCTTGCTGAACATACCCATTGCCTTCTCGCTAATTGCATCTTCAATGGTGTATTTTCTTTTTCTGAATAACTCCATTCCTGTCACTCTTGTGATGCAGCGATTCATTAGCTCTACAGAATCATTCCCATTGTTAGCCATACCATTTTTTATCATGGTCGGCTCTGTGATGAATTACGCTGGAATAAGTAGAAGCTTGCTCAGTTTTGCTGATGCAATGATAGGGCATAAAACGGGGGGGTTAGCACAAGTTAACGTTGCATTGAGTACCCTAATGGGCGGGATTTCAGGCTCAGCAAATGCTGATGCGGCAATGCAATCAAAAATACTCGCACCAGAAATGACCAAACGTGGCTATGATTTGCCATTTACCGCGGCGGTAACCGCAGCGTCGTCAAGTATCAGCCCCGTTATACCACCAGGTATTAACCTGATTATTTTTGCGCTGCTAGCAAATGTATCTGTACATCAGATGTTTATTGCGGGCTATGTACCTGCATTTTTGATGGCCATATCATTAATGGTAACCATCGCCTTTATCGCTCGTAAACGTAACTATAAACCTTCGCGTTCAGCGCCAGCATCAGGACGTGAGCGTTGGTATTCGTTCTTTAAAGCGATCCCTGCGTTACTGATTCCCTTTGGGATTATTTTGGGGATGCGCTTCGGCTTATTTACACCGACAGAGGCCGGTGCGATAGCAGTATTGCTGTGTACTATCATTGGTGTCTTTATCTATCGTCAGCTTGAAATTCGTCATTTGCCTATGATCATGCGTGAGACGGTGCAGGGCACAAGTAGCGTTATGTTTATTATTATTGGCGCAATGGTCTTTGGCTATTACATGACGCTTGAACAGATCCCTCACAACGTTGCATCAGCGCTAATAGAACTAACAGATAACAAAATAATTTTATTGTTATTGATTAACATACTGTTGTTAGTCGTTGGTATGTTCATTGAAGGCGGGGCAGCGATGATTATTTTAACGCCACTGCTATTGCCTGCTGTGCTTAACCTTGGGGTCAACCCTGTTCATTTTGGCATTATTGTAATTGTTAACATTATGATAGGAGGGGTTACACCGCCATTTGGGTCAATGATGTTCACGGTGTGCTCAATACTTAAAGTGAAGATGGTGGACTTCGTGAAGGAAGTTTTACCGCTGCTACTAGCACTGTTTTCTGTATTAATGCTGCTAACATTTTCTGAAAGTTTGGTGATGTTTTTACCGAATTTGCTGTAACCACAGCGTGTAGTCTGTGACGTTTTAAGAGGTATAAAATGAATCAAATCACCAATGAGCTCAGTAAAGAGTGGAAAGATATTGAGTGGGTATTAACCGACGTTGATGACACGCTAACCTGGAAAGGGCAATTGCCCCCAGAAACGTTGATAGCGCTACAAACACTGCGAGATGCTGGAAAAAAAGTGGTTGCTGTTACGGGCGCTTGTGCTGGTTGGTGTGATCATATTGCGCAACTATGGCCCGTAGATGCGGTGCTGGGTGAGAATGGCGCGGTTATCATGGAGAAAGAAGGAGGGTATCTCACCCTTCGTTCTGGTACTCCACTTGAAGAAATCAGCGAAAATCAAGCTAAATTAAAAGTTCAGGTACTTGAAATCCTCGCGGGTTATCCTGAATTGTCGTTAACGTTGGATCAGGCTTATCGTTTATGTGAAGTTGCTATCGATATTGGCCAAAACAGAGACAAAGTCGATGACGAAATAATTGAAGAAATTGTCTCAAAGATACATGCTTTAGGGGCGCATGCGACCGCAAGCTCAATACATATTAATGCGTGGTATGGCGAGCATTCAAAGAAAGCGACAGCAACATCTTTCTTAAAACAGAAAGGGTTGTCTGAAAGCGAAATTATTCAACATGCTTGTTATGTCGGCGACTCGATGAATGACCAGTACATGTTTGAAATCTTACCAAAGAGTGTTGGTGTCTCGAACATTCGACATTATTGGGATCGTTTGGCTTATCACCCAAGTGTTGTAATGGATAATCCTGGTGGTTTTGGCTTTGCTGAATTTACCAAAAAGCTATTAGCACTAGATTAATAAGAAAAGCCATTGCTTTTATACGGCCTAATGAGGAAGGTATAAAGGCTGTGGCTTTTTTATTTATGCAATTTGAGCTTATAACTAGACCTGTCTTCGGTTGAACTGCTACCTAACCAGCTTTAGCTAGCGCAGTACCTATTTCGACAAAAAAAATGTTATGGCAACTATAGCAACGAAATTTCAGGCTATTGCGCCGTGTAATGTAGTGCTCGACAACGTTACGCTTAACTCTTTGTGAAGCTGTTTCATTTTTACAAATAGTACACATCGTACTTCTTCCCTTTAGATAGTTTTTTGACTGTCATCGATTATGCACGCCAATTTTTTGATAAATGTTAAGTTCCGAAGTACTTTTTGTGCAATGATAATTTGTGCAAATTATTCTTATGTTCTTGAGTGATATGCCTTATGAAAGAAGTAAGAAATACGAGCCATGTGAGTGTTGCTTATCTGGGCCTTAATTTTAAAGGAATCGCTTAAAACCAAATGATTTTTTGAATTCTTGCGACAAAAGTTATCTTCTTGATATATACTCACGGGTTGAACAATCATTTTGGGCGAATGCTGCCTAATTTGTTGTAGAATGATTTTAAGGTAACAGAATGAATTTAAATCAAGAGCTTCAGCAAGCAACTAACCGTTTGGATAAGCTGCGTCGTAAATTGGCTGGAGCGGTAGATCGTGGCGATAAAGCAATCGCTGGTCAGGCAAAGCAAGAAATTGACTCTATCACAAAAAAAATCAATAGCCTGAAAACAAAGCAAAAACGTAACTTAGGCGAAAAAGGCTCGGATGTTAAATCGCTACCTTTCAAGCGTGCGCTTACAAAAGCAGAGCAGGCTGATATGGGCAAGCTGAAAAAATCAGTCAAAGGCCTAGTAGTTGTACACCCAATGACGGCTCTTGGTCGTGATATGGGTATTAAAGAAGTAACGGGTTTTGCACCAAAACCATTTTAATTACTTCGAAATGCATCAGCTGAATGATTGGCTGGTGAAGGATCAGTATCTGTCGTTGTGACTGGTACTGATTTTTTTTGTCAGTTTAGCGCTACCAGCGCTAAACTGGAAATTTTTTCATACAAGGAACATTGCATGAAGTTGGCTGTTTTAGATCAAGCGTTGTTTGACCACTTATACCGCGATATCCACGAATTCCGCAGTACTTTTGATTTGGATATTGAGTCACCATCGACCTTGAATGAGCAGGCAGATGCATTGCACACCTCTTTAGCGGTTGAAGAATTAACGGAGCTTGCAGAGGCAGACTCTTTGGTTGAACAAGCTGATGCCATTGTTGATTCTGTTTATGTGTTAATGGGTCGTCTGGTCCATCTAGGTGATAGCAAAGTAGAAGCCAATATTGGTATTAGCTACCTTGTTGATCTGCTATTACAAGTTGCTCAGCGACTTAATATTGACTTCGTTACCTGTTGGGATGAAGTGCATTCAAGCAATATGAGCAAAGTTTGTCGTAATGAGCAAGAGCTAGAAGAAACTCAAGCATATTATGCTAAGCAAGGCGTTGAGATTGTGGGCAGCAAGAAAGGCGAATTTATTATCGCTAAATGTGCAAAAGACGTCGACCTAAATGGTAAACTTATTCGCCAAGGTAAGGTACTTAAATCTGTATATTATCGCCCTGCGAACTTGGTGAAATTGGTTACAGTATAAAATCTAAATATTGGGGTAATTAAAGTAGATTCCTACGGTTTTCGAATTACCCCAAATTAAATTCTTCTTTTCATACCTTAAGCCTAACTACATTTGTAATGTTTTCTAACTGATTGTTACTTTATGCTTTTTTACTTAAGGTTGTTGGGCTACGGTACGAAGCTACCATGATTCATCTTAACGAAATTGCAGGGTTTTATGACTAATAAAACGGCGCGACAATCAGGACTCTCAAGTGACTTAGGCGAATTAAGCCTCGGACGTCAGCTTTTTAATATGACATGGCCAATGTTATTTGGTGTGTTGTCATTGCTTAGTTTTCAGCTAGTAGACAGTGCGTTTATTGGTCAGTTAGGGGTGTTGCCGCTTGCAGCACAGGGTTTCACCTTGCCTATGCAAATGGTCATTATCGGCTTGCAGGTTGGACTTGGCATTGCAACAACCTCATTAATATCTCGCGTATTAGGGAAGGGCGACACTCAGCGAGCCAAGCAACTTGGAGGCTTGGTTATAGTGACAGGGGCTATCAGTGTTTTTGCTATTTGCTTAATGATTTGGGGCTTAAGGGGCCAAATCTTATCATTGTTAAGTGCGCCTGATGCGGTTTACCCAATTATTGATGCCTATTGGCCTGCATGGCTGTTAAGTTCATGGACTGGCGCAATGGTGTATTTTGCTTATAGTTTATGCCGCGCAAATGGTAATACCATGTTACCGGGCATCATGATGGTCGTGACTAGCATCTTGAATATGATCCTTGATCCAATTTTTATTTTCACATTGGATATGGGACTAGTTGGTGCAGCATGGGCAACGGTAATTGCTTTTGGTATTGGTATGCTTGCTGTTTTCCCTAAAGTGGTGCAGCGGCATTGGTTATCCTTTAATTGGGATGGGCTTGATATTACCCAATCAATTAAAGAGTTATGGAATACGATGGCACCAGCCATGTTAAGCCAGTTATTACCGCCGCTGTCTTCCATGCTGGCAACAAAATTGGTCGCTAGCTTTGGCGCGGCAACTGTTGCTGCTTGGGCACTGGGCTCTAGAATGGAGTTTTTCTCAATCGTTGTTATTTTGGCATTAACTATGTCGATGCCTCCTATGGTTGGTCGGATGTTAGGGCGTGGTGAAATCCAAAGTATCCGCCTACTTATCAAAATTGCAGTGAAATTTATTCTCGTGTGGCAATGTGCTATTGCTTTGGTACTGTTGTTGCTGACACCCGTATTGACGACACTATTAACCAGTGAAGAAGCAGTACGTGATGTATTAAGCATTCATCTAACATGGGTACCCATTAGCCTTGGTCCGTTGGGTGTTTGTATGTTGATGGTATCAGTGTGTAACGCATTAGCTTTGCCAATGCGTGCATTATTTATTTCTGCATTACGCCTCTTTGTTTGTTTTTTACCGTTGATTTGGATCGGCGCATATCTTGGAGGCCTTCACGGGCTTTTCCTTGGTGCAATGGTCGGTAACATTATGGCAGGTATTACTGCTTGGGTGTTCTATCAGCAGGGTGTAAAGAGGCTAGAAAATCAATACGCACAATTAAGTTAAAAAATACCAACCTGCCTGTAGTAGGCGTTTGAGTCAGTAATTAATTCGAAAGGAAATTGAGCAGATGGCAACATTTAACATTGGCACGCAAACCATGAATTACCTAGATATTGGTAAAGGCTCTGTTGTTGTTTTTGGTCACAGTTATTTGTGGGATAGCCAAATGTGGGCACCTCAAATTGAAGTGTTAAGCCAATCATTCCGTTGCATTGTGCCTGATTTTTGGGGGCATGGACTGTCAGATATTGCCCCTGCAACAACAAGAACTTTAGCTGACTATGCTGCTGATATACTAACGTTAGTTGATTCATTAGAAGTAGAAGAGTTTTCTTTAGTTGGCTTGTCATCCGGCGGAATGTGGGCAACAGAACTTGTTATTCAAGCGCCAAGCCGCGTTCAATCTCTTGTATTGCTTGACACGTTTGTCGGCCTCGAGCCAGAGGTTGTTCATACGAAATATTTCGACATGATGGCAAAAGCAGATGAAGCAAAGGCGCTAACACCTGAATTTATTGATTTCTTTGCGTCACTTCAGTTTTCACCAGCAAAGACAGACCTGCCGCTCAATTACTTGTCGGAGTTCAAGCAGGCGTTGGCTGAGTCTGATTCAGAAAAAGCACAATCATTCGCACAGGTTGGCCGTATGGTGTTTGGCCGCCGTGATACTTTCGAGTTAGCAGAAATGTTTGCACTACCAACATTGATTATGGTTGGGGCGCAAGATCGAGTGAGGCCTGTACTTGAATCTCAACTGATGCATGATGGTATTACAGGCAGTGAATATTTCATTATCCCAGATGCAGGACATATTAGTAACCTAGAACAGCCAGCACTGGTAACTGAGAAACTGGCTTCATTTCTAGGTCGTAACATCTTGGGAAGCGCCAAGCTTATGTAGTGATAGCTCGGAACCAAAACAATCAAAAAAAGCAGCCTTAGCTGCTTTTTTTGTTTTCGCGACTTAGCAAAGGTACCAGAGCTAGTTAAGCGGCTATTTGCTGGTGGCGTTGAATAAACTCGATAGAGTGCTGGTTAAAATCGTCAGGTTTTTCGACGTTACAGACATGACCACAATCGTCAAACTCGGTGAGATAACTGTTTTTATGTTTGCTTACCATCTCTTTCACAGGTTTGATGAACATATAGTCATTTGCACCCATAAGATAAAGCGTCGGAATTGGTAGATCCTTTTCTTTGAAATACTTCATGATAGGGTTGACGTCAGCTGCAAGTTTAAACCAGCGTTTAAATTCTTTCTGGCATAACTTTTTTGCTTCGTTGATAAACAATAAGCGTGATTCTTTTTGAGTACGTTGTGGCATAACAACGTAGGCAAATAAACCGTAGAGCCACATGTAGGGAATGAAGTGTTTACAAAGATTTCCTGCTTGTACGAGAAGTTGAGATTTTGCATCTAATCGTGTAACTGCGCCACCAAGCACCATCGATTTTACTCGTTCAGGCGCTAATTCAGCAAGGTTACGAATGATAATGGTGCCAAGAGAAATACCAACAAAGTGAGCAGATTTGATTTTTAAGTGATTTAGAACCTGCACAATATCCGTTGTTACCGTTTTAAAGGTGTACGGGTTTTTGATCATGTCTTGGAACATATTGTTAGAGCGACCATGACCTCTTAAGTCAAGTAACAACAAGTTAAAGTGTTGTTTGTAGGCTTTAATTTGTTTAAACCATATGGAAGAGCTACCACCTGCGCCATGTACAAAGACAACCCATTCTTTGCTCGTTGGATGGAGGTAAGTTTTATGAAACAAAAGAGAATCTGACATCGTGGCCCCTATATTCACGCTTCTTAGAGCTTATAACTCGTCAGCTGAACACGAGTTTAACATGCATACCTATAAAAGCAGACCTAGAAATGTTTGCAAATGTTGCACATCGGAGGTGTGATCTGCCTCATTRATATAACTATTAATAGAGCCTTTAATCTAATATAAGTAAGTGATTGTTTAATTATAATCGATTCAGGGTATCGTCCATTCTTATGAACGATACAGAAAAGCCCTACAGAGAGGGCTTAAAATGTCGGTGGACCTATAGCAGTTGAATACGGTCAATTTCTATTTCAGGCGTATTTCCACCTTCATATTCTCCATAAAGACGTAACCGCGTGTCTGCGTTGATGGCTTGTGGCATTCGGATATCATCGTCAATTTCAACTTGGATTTCTTTGGTGCCATCGCTAAAGATAAAAGTATCGGCATTGATTTGCTTGATTAAGCGTCCTTCAACCACAGCGTCTTTTTCTGTAAACATACTCGTATCGGCCAGTAGACTGGCAACTGTCACGGTATCTACCGGGCCAGAATAGTTAATGGTATTTTTCTGTTCATGTTCGCCTGCTAATACCGTGGTTGGAAGAATAATTGCGGCAGCAGCGATTGCAGTAACGATGTTCTTAATCATAATTCAGTCTCCTTGTGTTGATGGTGCTATTAAACACCATCTGTTCTGAATTATTGATGAGCCAAGTATTCAGATTTCGTTCATCTTCAATGACTTTACTGCAGAATAAAAATCAAAGGGCCATTGGATAGGTAAAGAAGAGTAGGTGAACAAGGTTGAAACTGAAGTGAATCAATATCGCCCACAATAATTTACCTGTCCAGAAATAAGTAAGCCCATACATAGCACCAGCTAAACTTGCGACAATGACAAACTCAATTCCACCAGCAAAGTGTGCTAGGCCAAACAGTAAACTAGCAGCTGCAATCCCTAACCATGGTGAAAGCCATTGGCTCATTTGGCGCTGTAAATAGCCACGGAAGAGTACTTCTTCTGCTACACAGGTGAGTAGTAAGTTATTTAGTGCAAAAAGCCATATCCATGAAGGTAGTGATAATTCAGGTTTTACTATTCCCAGTAACCACGCTGTGATTGGCAATAAGCTAAAAAGTACCGCTAAAAACACTTTTTGCTTTGGCTCGATTAAGCGACGCTCACCAAGCATGTTGGGCAGGAGCAGCAACATTGCAAAGATGATTAATGGTTTGTCTAGGTTGAGGTAGAGGGTAAAAGGAATACTATCGGAGCCTGTCGTGACTTTGTCTAATACATGTAGGTTATTAAACCCTGGTACCCAGTGTAAAACGAGTGCTATTGACCATAAGAAGACGGTGAGGTGGCAAACTATTTTCTGCCAGCCATTGAGGTACCGAGAGTAAAATGCAATACCA
This sequence comes from Photobacterium minamisatsumaniensis, assembly GCF_050336695.1. NCBI lineage: Bacteria > Pseudomonadati > Pseudomonadota > Gammaproteobacteria > Vibrionales > Vibrionaceae > Photobacterium > Photobacterium minamisatsumaniensis. Next base: position 23,071 of record NZ_JAKJSI010000026.1, read on the forward strand.
AGCCCGATGAGTGAATATATCAACGCCGGAAAAGAAAGCCGTTCAAGCCATAGTGCAGCCATAAAGCACGCCGCTAGTGGAATGGGCCACACTTTCGGGCGAATGAAGAGGCTTATAATTGATATTAAGAGAAAAAACCAAATTAGGCCGTCTGGCCAAAGCATAGCTGAATTATACATAATGAATGGTTCGTTATTGTTGTTAGTTAAAATAATACTGGGCGTCATACCCTAGTTTGAGCCGTGCGATAGTAGCGATTATTTATTATTATTTCATTGTTATATAGGAAAAAATGCCGATGAAATTTCTTGTTGTACGATAAAAGTCTCTTACAATGGTGTATTGCAGTTAGTTAATAGGTTGTTGGTAGGCCGTGAGTACAAAAATACAACAAGCGATAACAGAGCTTGTACTGGGTGGGGCGCGCTCTGGAAAAAGCCGACTGGCTGAGTCGTCTGCCAGTCAATCAGGAAAAACAGTTATTTACATTGCCACAGCAACTGCGGGTGATGATGAAATGGCTGCGCGAATTGAACGTCACCGCCAAGATCGCCCCAATGAGTGGCTGGTGGTTGAAGAACCTTTCGATTTAGCTGATGTTATCCTGCGCTATAGCAAACCTGAACATTGTTTATTAGTTGATTGCCTAACCTTATGGTTAACAAATTGCCTGTTTAATGATGATGGGAAAATCGACTGGCAGCAGCAGAAGGAAAACCTACTTGCAGCGCTTGCGTCGGCTGAAGGTCACATTATTTTAGTGAGTAACGAAGTTGGCCAAGGTATTGTGCCTATGGGTGAGATGTCGCGCCGCTTTGTGGATGAAAGTGGCTGGCTACATCAAGCGATTGCACAGCAGGTCGACAAGGTGACTTTTGTAACGGCTGGATTACCGCAAATATTGAAAGATAACCGTTAAAAGAGGTTGGTATGGGTAACGGAATTATCACTCGCATTGATATATTAAGACATGGTCTACCTGATGGTGATGGCTGTTTGCGTGGTCATACAGATTTTGCCATAACAGAAAAGGGACTCGATCAAATGTCTCTCGCTGTTAAAGGGTTAGATGATGTTGAGCAAGTTGTAACTTCACCTTTAGCGCGTTGTCGTGTATTTGCGGAGCAGTATGCTGAGGGTTTGTCATTACCCGTACAGGCTCAAGAGCAATGGCAAGAATTAAGCTTTGGGCTGTGGGATGGGCAAGATAAAAACGTGCTGTGGCAAAAACATGCCGACTCACTGACCAAGTATTGGGAGAATCCGTGGCAGACCACACCTCATGGTGGTGAAAAGCTTGTTGATTTTGATGCGCGTATACAAAAAGCGTGGCAAGTACTGCTTGATCAACTTCATGGGCAACGTATTTTGCTTGTTACCCATTCTGGTGTCATGAAACAATTAATGAGGCAGCTTCTTGCAATGCCAAAGGATGCTGCTTATCTACAATGTGTTGATTTACCCTATGCGGCACGTTACCGCGTCACGGTTTATACCGATGAGCAAGGAAAGCATTGGCATCGAATGCAATGGCCTGTAGAGCAACGTTTTCAATAAACGTCGAATCAACATAAATACGTAATAGATTTAAAGCGAGTCAATAATGCTATCCACAATTAAAGCACTCATGGTGCAGGGAACAACGTCTGACGCAGGTAAAAGTGTACTTTCTGCCGGTTTATGCCGTGTATTAGCACGCCGAGGGATTAAGGTTGCGCCGTTCAAGTCGCAGAATATGGCGCTTAATAGCGCAGTAACAAAAGATGGCGGTGAAATTGGACGAGCACAAGCAGTACAGGCACAAGCATGCTGCGTAGAGCCTACCGTACACATGAATCCTGTTCTTCTTAAGCCAAATACAGATATCGGCGCGCAAGTTATCGTGCAAGGTAAAGCGCTCGCAGATATGGATGCATTGGGTTACCACAACTATAAGAAAGTGGTTATGACACCCATTATGGAGTCATTCAACCTACTTCAAGACGAATATGAAATGGTTATCATTGAAGGCGCGGGTAGTCCGGCAGAAATAAACCTACGCGAAAACGATGTCGCGAATATGGGCTTTGCAGAAGAAGCGGATGTGCCGGTGATCATCGTTGCTGACATCGACCGAGGGGGGGTGTTTGCCCACCTTTACGGCACCTTGGCATTACTGTCTGAATCAGAGCAAAAACGTGTAAAAGGTTTTGTCATTAATCGCTTTCGTGGTGACATCAAGCTATTAGAATCAGGCTTAGATTGGTTGGAAGAAAAGACCGGAAAACCTGTACTAGGTGTGCTGCCTTATCTTCATGGTTTAATGTTAGAAGCGGAAGATGCCATTAATGCGCAGCAAGTTGAAGCTGCAGAACAGCAGTTAAATGTCGCTGTTCCTGTGCTAACACGTGTGAGTAATCATACTGACTTTGATCCACTGCGTATGCACCCGCAGGTTAATTTACAATTTGTTGGTAAAGGTGAACAAATTCCACCGACAGATCTTATTATCATTCCAGGTACGAAAAGTATACGTGATGATCTCGCTTATCTACGGGAACAAGGGTGGGATAAGCAAATCGCACGACACCTACGTCTTGGTGGTAAGGTCATGGGGATTTGCGGTGGCTATCAAATGCTGGGTGAATCGATTTCAGATCCTGATGGTATTGAAGGCACGGCAGGTAACAGCACTGGTCTTGGCTACCTACAAACATCAACCCTGTTAGCGACAGATAAGCAGCTAAGGCAAACTCAAGGGAAGCTTCGTTTACCAGAGCAGCCTGAAGTGATGGTAACTGGTTATGAAATTCATGCTGGTGTGACAACAGGCGTTCTTGACGATGCCCCTGTATACTTAACAGATGGCCCTGATGGTCAAATGGGTGTAGACGGTCAAGTGTTTGGTACTTATCTACACGGTATATTTGAACAACAAGCTGCTTGTGATGCCATTTTGTCATGGGCTGGTTTAGAGGCGACACAAACGCCTGACTTTGACTTGTTACGGGAACAAGGCATTGATCGCGTCGCAGACATGCTAGAAGACAGTATCGACTTTAAAGTGTTATGGCCTGAGTTAGCCGATAAGTTTGGCGAACGTCCACGAACAGGTAATCGTCGTTCTTAATTGTCAGGCGAGCTTAGAGGTGAATTGCTTTTAATTGTTCTAGACTTATAAGTTATACCTATGAGGTAAATTGTACAGGCATTATGTCGGATTAACTGGGGCAGAGATTGAGTCGGCTGACTCAATCTCAACTAAGAGGGATAAAAATGATTCTAGAAGTCACGCCGAGCATACGAACGCAACGCTTATATGTGCGTCCATGGCATGAAGGCGATATGCCCAGCTTACACCGGATTATGTCCAACCAGTCAGTTCATACCTATACCGACGAGCCCCCATGGACAGAAGAGAAAGCCAGAGCAGTACTTGATTGGTGTTATGCCAATAAAATGGGCTGGAAATGGAAAGGGGGATTTTTTAATTGCCCTTTACTGCTGGCTGAGTGCGATACACTTATTGGTAGAGTTGGGCTAAACCCTTATGGTGAAAATGACGGTATAGCAGAAATAGAATGGACGATTTGTGAAGAGCATTGGCGGCAAGGCTATGCAACAGAAATTGGTAAGGCCATCCTAGAATACGGTTTTCAAGAAGGTGGTTTTGCGAGTATTGTCGGATTTACATCCACGCGTAATATGTCTGCTCGCCAAGTGATGAAAAAGATTGGTATGGAGCATATAGGTGATCGAGAACAAAATAATCGTAAGCTTAGCTTTTTTCAAATAAAACGGGAGCCATAATCGCTCCCGTTTTTTATTTTGCCATCTAGAAAACTATCTGACTGTATGCTTTTGGCTATGCTTTTCTAATCGGCTGAATAGGAATGATAAGCTTAGACATAGCCCTAAGTACCCAGCACCGACAAGTAGCCATATTTCAAATATAAGACCTGAAGAGTTCGCCATCTCACTGCCTACAAATGTCAGCTCTTGAATGGAGATTAAAGAAATAATTGATGAGTCTTTTACCAGTGAAATAAACTGTCCAGCCAACGGTGGCACAATACCACTAAGCGCCTGAGGAAAAATGACAAACCTAAAGCGGTCCCAGCGTGAAAGACCTAATGAGTCGGCAGCTTCCCATTGACCTTGCGCGATAGCATCAATACCAGAGCGTACAATTTCTGCAATATAGGCCGCAGCAATTAAGCCAACGCACAAAACGCCTGAAAAAAGGTTTTCCCATAATGCTGCAGGTCCAAATAAGAATGACTGCAAGCCGTTAATGTTTTCTGGTGTATGCCGAAGGACCCCCTCTAAACCAATTGCTGGTACAAGCTGGCTAGAGACGAAAAAGTAAAAAATAAAGACAAAGACCAGTGGAGGTATATTGCGTACCAACTGAATATAAGCTTGTGCTGGAAGGCGAAGAAAAATAAGCGTAGATCGCCGAGCAAGCCCTAGTATCAAACCGAGTAGTCCGGCAAAGAGCATACCCCAAAGGCTTAAACGCAGTGTTGCTATTAACCCTTGGAAAAAATAGGGCAGGTCACCATTTCTACCTGTTGACATAATAAGCTGAAAGGCTCTATCCCAGTTCCATTGGTAGTGAATACCAGCCGATGAGCGATACCAGAGCCAGCCAACGAAACAAGCCACTATTAATAGAAGCATGCCATCAAGCTTATTTAATTTGAATACTGCCGAGAATGATCTTCTCGGCAGTGGTTGAATAGACGATTGTGACAAGGGTTATTGTCCTTCTACGACTTGACCTTCCCAGTCAAGTGTCGTGAACCAATAGTCATGACGCTCCTTTAGCCAGCCATCTTCTGTGCGGAGCAAGATCCAATTATTGAAAAAGTTAAGTAAATCAAATTCACCATGACGAATCGCAAATGCCTCAGAGCCACGGCTTAGACGCTCTTGGAAGGGGATGTAAAGCTTATCGCTATATTGAATCGCCATTTGTTCCGGCTTTGGTGAAGAGGCTAAGACCGCATGCGCATTACCGTTTAAGACTTCTTGGAATGCTTGCGCATCATCGTCAAACTGACGAAGTTTTGCTTTTGGGTAGTATTTCTTTGCAGTTTGTACGGTGAAAGCACCACGGCGAACAGACAGTGTAATACTGCGTTTGTTGTAATCATCAATAGTTGTTTTACCTGCTGAATTCTCTTTGTGAGCAGCAAGCTGAACACCAGAGTGAGCATAAGGTGCGGTAAAGAGTACGCTCATGTTGCGCTCTGGTGTAATCGACAAGCCGCCAATGATGACATCAAATTTTCCGGCTAATAGAGCAGGGATAATACCGTCCCAAGCCGTTGGAATAAATTCAACTTTTAATCCAGCATCTTTTGCTAGGCGGCGAGCAACATCGACTTCAAAACCAACCAGCTCACCTTGTTTGTCTCGCATGGCCCAAGGGACAAACGTGGATAAGCCGACTCGTAGCGTACCACGCTCTTTGATTTCGGTAAGGGTTGTTTTATCTGCTGCATTAGCTGCTGTTGCCATAGTGAAGGCAAAAACGGCAAATAAAAGCGATATGACTTTTTTCATGCTTCCTTTCTCCTGTTGAAAATAAATACTTCCATTAATATGTCTAGGTGTATGTGTTCCGATTCGTTAATAATTAGGTGTTGCAAGTTTATGTTCAAGCCATGCTGCAAAACCTGACAGTAGTAACGTGACGCATAAGTAGATCCCCGCAACGGTGAACCAGACCTCGAAAGGCATTGCAGTGTCAGCAACGATGTTTCTACCTTCAGTGGTTAAATCAAAGATAGCCATAACACTGACGATAGATGAGTTCTTAACCAGAGAGACGGATTCATTGGTGAGTGGTGGCAGTATACGTTTGATTACCTGCGGTAAAATAACAAAGCGATAGCTATTAAGCTTTGATAAGGCCAAGCTATCTGCAGCTTCGAACTGCCCCTTGTCGATACTGGTGAGCCCTGCTCGGAATATTTCGGCCGTATAAGCACCTTGGAATAAAGAGAGTGCCAGAACAGCAGTTGTAAATCGTTCTAGGCCAAGTACTGGTCCAAAGACAAAATACAGCAGGTAAATTTGTACTAACAAAGGCGTATTACGAATTAACTCTATGTATGTTCGAGCGATAAAACGGCCAACAATAGAGTTTGACAGTCGCAGTAACGCAACTGTTAGTCCGATAACTAAAGTACATACAAGGCTAACGGCTGAAATTTCCAGCGTGACTCGAAGGCCTTCTAATAATTCAGCAGGAAACCATTCGCCATCTTCAATAAACCAAAGGTATTGCGGTATTCGATACCACTGCCAACGGTAGTTCATTGCATCCGCACCAGCATTTAGTAGCCAGTATAAGCCAATGGCCACAAAAGCAATTTGTAATACACCTGAAAAGACAGGCTTACTTACTTTTAGTCCAATAGCTGAAATTGATTTGATGGTGCTTGATTTTCTTATGGTCATGGCAGTTTAATAACTTAAAATTTGCTCAAGAAAAGCTTGAGTACGAGGCTGCTGTGGTGAGTCGAATAATTGTGCTGGTGGAGCAATTTCAACGATCTCACCTTCATCCATAAAGACAACGCGATCAGCGACTTGACGGGCGAAACCCATCTCGTGCGTTACACACACCATTGTCATACCTTCGACAGCGAGCTCTTTCATGACATCCAGCACTTCTCGGATCATCTCTGGGTCTAAGGCGGATGTTGGCTCATCAAACAACAAAATGTCTGGTTTCATACACAAAGAACGTGCAATCGCAACGCGTTGCTGCTGGCCACCGGAAAGTTGAGCTGGGTATTTATCGGCTTGATGAGCAATATGAACACGCTCTAGGTATTTCATTGCTAGATCGGTGGCCTCAGCTTTACTGAGCTTTAAAGTACGGCGTGGGGCGAGGGTAAGATTCTCTAGCACTGTCATATGAGGAAAGAGATTAAAGTGTTGGAATACCATACCGACAGTGCCACGAATAGACTTTAAATGCTTACTATCAAGAGGTTGGCCGCAAATAAATAGCTCTCCATGATTAAACTTTTCAAGGCCATTGATACAACGGATTAACGTTGACTTCCCTGATCCAGATGGCCCACAAATAACTAATCGCTCACCACGCGTTATGGAGAGGTTAATGTCTTTCAACGCGTGAAAGTCACCGTACCATTTATCGATATTTTGAAACGATATGACCGGAGTATCAGTCATTACACACCTCGTAATGATATAAGTTATTGAATCCATGTTATGATTTTGCAACGATTTTTTCAAAGTAATGTTTGTGCATTCGAGAATTAGAGCGGTTTTATCCACAGAACTAGATGTGATTGTCTGATTTATATGCAAAATCAAATAAATTAGCGATTATTGTGAATTAGGGTTTGCACTGCCCATAATAAGGAGATAAGTTAAAGTCAATTCAACGAGAAATTTACTGTCAACCATGTTTGTACACGCAAGTTTACATGGTGTTGTTGGCAGGAGAGCATATTCAGGAAGTAATGATGCATAAGACAGATGACGTTCGCATTCGCGAGATTAAAGAACTATTACCACCCGTTGCCGTTCTTGAACGTTTCCCAGCAACGGAAAGTGCTTCAGAGACTGTTTTTCAAGCACGCCAGTCTATTCACAATATGCTAAATGGTGATGATGATCGCCTATTGGTTATTGTTGGCCCATGTTCTATTCATGATCCAAAGGCAGCGTTTGAGTATGGACAGAAACTGAAAGTTCTTCGTGAAGAGCTGAAAGGTGATCTTGAAGTTGTAATGCGTGTTTATTTTGAAAAACCACGTACGACAGTTGGCTGGAAAGGTCTAATTAACGACCCGTACATGGATAACAGCTTCCAGTTAAACGATGGTTTACGTATTGGTCGTAAATTACTGCTTGATTTAACGGATATGGGTGTCCCAACTGCAGGTGAGTTCCTTGATATGATTACGCCACAATACATGGGCGATCTTATCAGCTGGGGTGCAATTGGCGCTCGTACAACGGAATCACAGGTTCACCGTGAACTTGCATCAGGCCTTTCTTGTCCTGTTGGCTTTAAGAATGGTACTGATGGCAATATTAAAATTGCAACAGATGCAATCGGTTCATCAAGCGCACCGCACCATTTCTTGTCTGTAACGAAATATGGTCATTCTGCGATTGTATCGACTGCAGGTAATGAAGACTGTCATATCATTCTTCGCGGTGGTAAAGAGCCAAACTACAGTGCAGAGCACGTAAATGATATTACTGCTCAGCTTGAAAAAGCGGGCTTACGCCAAAAAGTGATGGTTGATTTCAGCCACGCAAACAGCTTGAAGCAGTATCAGCGTCAAACATTGGTTTCTGAAGATGTCGGTAGCCAAATTGCAGGCGGTAACGATGCAATCTTTGGTGTGATGATTGAAAGCCACCTTGTTGAAGGTCGTCAGGATATCGTTGAGGGTACAGAGCCGACCTATGGTCAGAGCATTACTGATGCATGTATTGGTTGGGAAGAAACGGAAAAAGTACTCCGCCAATTAGCGAGTGATGTGAATAAGCSTCGTCAAAAATAAGCTCTATTTATAAATGAATAAATAAAAGCCTGGCATCTGTTGTCAGGCTTTTTTATAAGTAATTATAACTTAATGATTAGTATCACTTATTGAGTAAACAGTTGCTTGCGATTGTGGATTCGCGTAACCACCTGTCAGTTTTACGGGTGGAGCAGTAATTTGAAGTTTTTTAGCGCGTTTAAGGTTTTCCTGTGCTTTAGCATAGAAGGTTGGGCTCGCATTAATTGCTTTTTCAAGATAAACAATCGACGCCTCATAATCACCTTCTAACATCGAGAAGTAACCTATGTCGTTTAGTGCTTCCTCTCTTGGCATGACGTTTGAGAGCGCGCCTAAAGCATCATCATAACGTTTTCCCTTAATATAAATTAAGCCAAGGTTCGACCATCCACGCTTAGCACTGGGGTATAAGGTCGTTGCTTTACGATTGACTGCCTCAGCTTGGGGTAAATTGCCATCCAGATAATATGAGTAACCAAGATTTGTAAGTGCTTTATAAGACTTACTGTTTACCTTTAGCGCTGTAATGTAAATTTGTTGAGCTTGTTTATGACGCGCGTCTAAATCAGCGGTTATCCCAAGGCCTATATAAGCACTGACTGGTGAGGCATTATCAATAACTAAATCACGAGAGAATAGGTCTTTTTCTGGATCCCAATCTTTGTTTCCTTGTCTGTCTTGATCCATTTTTACCGTATGTAAAAAGTGTTTCTTTGCATTTTCATTTTCACCAAGCTTTAATTCCATGATGCCAACAGCAGCAGCATATTGAATATTGTCTTCATCAATAAATGATGCTCGATTATAGGCTAGCTTGGCAAGTTCATAGTTTCCTCTCTGCTGGTGGATATAACCAATTTTGTAAAAAGCTTGGTCTGCATTATCTTGCGAGGGAAAGTTAAGTGCTCGTATATATTCATAAAGGGCGAGATCAGTGTCTTTTTCTCTGTATGCTTTATCACCGCGAGAAATTGATTCTGCGGCACTTTCTGGAGGAAAGTCATTAGAAAGGCCAAGCGTTGATTTTCCATCGTAAAGCTCATGATTGAAGTTTACATTTTTTGACGCTTCAACATCTTGGGTGTTTGAACAACCACTGACGATTAAAGCCGTTACCAAAGCAAAAGACGATGTTAGTATGCTAACTTTGGGTATATTACGCATGTTGAACTCCCTTTAATTTAAATGGTATTAGCTGCCTGAAAATACCTCTAAAACTTTAATGATAGCTGGTCCTACAGCAACAACGAAGAAACCAGGCCAAATGCAAACAATTAATGGAAATATCATTTTTGTACCAATTTTCGCGGCTTCTTCTTCGGCCTTTTGCATGCGTCTATCTCGGAATTCATCTGCATAATCTCTTAATGTATCCCCCATACTGGCACCAAGTTTTACTGATTGGCTAATGATGCTTATTAACCCTTGTAGCTCGCTAAGTCCTGTTCGTTCAACAAACTGTTTTAAAGCGACTGGAATTGAAATACCTACTCGGGCTTTCTGGCAAACAAGCTGCAATTCATGACTCAGTTCGGGTGACACAGAATCTATTTCATTTGATATACGATTTAGTGCAGCTTGAAAACCTAGCCCGGCCTCAGAGGAAACGACTAATAAATCTAGAGCGTCGGGGAAGGCATTCCTTAGGGCTATAGTTCTTTTTTTTGCTAATTTTCTTAAGATAAGATTGGGTGAAAATGTAGCAGCCGCGATCGCGTATAGCGTGTACATGATAATTTGCTGTGTCGTTAGTTCAGGAAAGAAGTTGGTAATAGTAATCGTTGCGAAAAGGGCAATTATAGATAAGATTACTTTTATGGCATAAAAAGACGTTAAAGCGTTATTTTTTTCATATCCAGCATGCATTAAGAGTTGCTTCGTATTGACTTTTTCTGCTGTTGATTTTGGTGTTACGTATTTTTCTATAGATTCTAGTGTTTTATCAAATTGCTTACCATTATTAGGCTGGCGATGTTTTGACCCTGAGATACTGTTCAGTTGTTGTTTGAGTGGGTTGAAGGCGCTATTGATTATAACCCCTATACTGATAGTGAAAGCTACGGTACTGAAAAATGCGAAGCCAAGAAACAACCATTTGGCAGTTTCTTGGTTACCTACAAATGTATTTAATACAGTAATGATGTAGTCCATATTACACCTCTAGACGTAATAGCTTCCGGATCCACAGTAATCCGAGAGTCATGAGGGCGGCGGTAATAGTAAGTAGTGTTGCACCACGTTCAGATTCTAGTAATGGAGCAATATACTGTGGATTGCTAATGTAAAGCATAAGAAAGAGAACGAACGGCACCATCATTAACACTTGTGCTGACATACGTCCTTCTGCAGTTAGCGTTCTGACTTTTCTCATTAACCGGAAACGGCTACGAATCACGTTGGAAATTTTATTTAGTGTCTCAGCTAAATTACCACCAGTCTCTTTTTGGATGATTACTGCACTATTAAATGCAAGAACACTCACTGATGGGTTTCGTTGTGCAAGGTTAGCTAATGCCACTTTGATGTCTACACCGTAGTTTAGCTCAATGAATGTTTTACCAAACTCAATTGATATGGGAGGTGGCATTTCTTCACTGACGGTTTTCATCACTTCAGTAAAAGGGTAGCCAACAAGTAAGGCACGTTTCATTACGTCGAGTGCTTCAACAAATTGTTCTTCGAAAAGTTGCAAGCGTTTTTCGGCTTTTTGTCTTAAGAAGATTATGAAGGCAATGAATTGTATAAATGGAAGTGCGATACTTAATTTTATACTTTGAGTAATAAACAGTGTCGTAAACATCGCTACAAACATAATTACAGTAAACCATATTGCGACCTTATAAGCTTTCCAGTTTAATCCTGCTAATGAAAGCTTCTCACCGAGGTATTCACCAAAAGAGTTGTTTTCAAGCCATCGCTCTGTTGGTGATAGGTTTTCAAGATAACTCTTTCTCAAGAGTGATTGTTGTTGCGTTTTTCCTGATTCAGATATGATCTCTAGTTGCTTTTTCAGTAATCGATTTCTTTTTGCTCGTGTACCTGTCGCAGATATTAAAAGGGTCTGCGAGATAACGACCACAGCAACAAACAGTATAAAGAGGTACATCTGAAGATTCTGATCCATTAGAAGCCTCCGCTAGCGCCAGATGTAAAGTAAGAATAAGGTAACTCAATGCCCATGTGCTTGAACGCATCCATAAAGGAGGGCACATTACCTGTAGCCTGATAACTGCCTAATACATTACCTTCAGCGTCTATTCCTGAACGCTTAAAATAAAATAATTCCGTCATGGTAATAATATCACCTTCCATTGAGTTAACTTCAACGATACTGGTTATTCGTCGCTTTCCGTCTTCCATTCTGCGCAATTGAATCACAATGTGAAGTGCAGATGCTATTTGTGACCGTACGTTCTTAATTGGCATATTCCAGCCTGCCATTGCGAACATATTTTCAATTCGGCCGAGCGCATCGCGAGGTGTATTTGCGTGAATTGTTGTCATCGAACCATCATGGCCCGTATTCATTGCCGCTAACATATCAACAGCTTCGCCTCCACGAACTTCACCAACAACAATACGGTCTGGACGCATTCGTAGTGAATTAATGACTAGCTCGCGCTGGGTAATAGCCCCTTTGCCTTCTATATTGGGTGGACGAGTTTCTAAACGGACAACATGGGGTTGCTGAAGTTGTAACTCTGCGGAATCTTCAATCGTTATAATGCGTTCGTTTTCTGGGATAAAACATGAACAAATATTGAGGGTTGTTGTTTTTCCTGACCCTGTACCGCCTGAAATAAGCGTGTTTAATCGGCCTTTAACAATAGCTTCAAGGAAATGTGCCATTTCTTGGTTGAGTGACCCGTAATCTATAAGTTGTTCGATTTGAAGTCGTTCAACGGCAAAACGTCTTATGGATAATGACGGACCATCTAGGGCAAGTGGTGGAATTATCGCATTAATACGCGAACCATCTTTCAGTCTTGCATCAACCATTGGTGAGCTTTCATCAATGCGGCGGCCAACTTGTGAAACAATACGGTCGATAACATTAAGCAGATGGCGATCATCACGGAATGTTGCGTTTGTGGGTTCAAGTTTACCTTTGCGCTCAACGTAAATTTGACTACTTGAATTTACAAGAATATCTGAGATGGTCTTATCTTTAAGCAGTGGCTCTAAAGGGCCAAGCCCTAAAATCTCATCGCCAATTTCTTCTATAACCCGTTTACGTGCTTCCGCATTAAGAGGGACATCTTTTTCAAGTAGTAGCATGGCCGACATATCAGAAATCTGAAGTCGAGCTTCATCAATAGGGAGGGTTTCGAGCAGTGATAAGTCAAGCGTGTTGAAAAGATCATCAATTAGCTCGTCTTTTATTGCCAGTTCTTTCGGGTTCTGTATTGCTAATTGTGGAGTAAGTTCCCCTTGTGACGGACCTTGTGCCTCAATGGTAACAGGTTCATCCGATCTCACTTCTATCATGGTCTCGGTGTGCTTTTTTTTAAACATAATTAGCTCCTAAGAAACGAAAAGAAACGTTTAAGTCCTGACGCTTCCTCTATTTGGACACCTGCTACAATATTGGCTAGATTACTCAATGCTTTAGTTATGGGTTTCTTTTCATAGTGTGTCGCAAGCAATTCACCCAAGTTGGTTGAAGCACTTACTGATAAATAATCATTTGGAATTAATATGATATCATCGACGTGAAGCGTTGATTTGATGTCGGCAGGTTTTAAATCGCTTTCTTTAGAGTAGCGATTTATAATGACTTTTATTTGTTTTTGGTTGAATCCAAACAAATGCTTTAATTGTTTAATAAGTGCTGCTGCTTCTTTTATTGCAGGAATATTTTGCTGTACAACTATGAATACATCATCAGCACTCGATAAAGCGGGCAGTGTACTATTTTCTAAGCCTCTAGATAAATCGATGACCGTATGCGTAAAACTAATCTTTACTTGCTCGATAAAATCATTGAATGCTGCTGATGTGAATTCTGGGATATTATCTGTAAGGTGCTCAGAACGATTTGTTATAAAGCGCAACCCCGATTCATGTTTTGTCAGCATTCCGCTTAACGCATATTCATCAATAGTGTCTACTTGTTCTAAAGCATCACTCAAAATAAATTTAGCTTTGGTTGATAGGATACCAGCAGAACAACCAAACTGTGCGTCAGGGTCTATTAGAGCAATAGATTGATTTTGAAGTGCTAAAATATGTGCAATTGAGGTGGCGATAATCGTTGAACCCATCCCGCCTTTTGCGTTGATAAACACGCTAGTACGACCTTGTGTACGGTTTGAAGATTTTTCTTTTGCACAATGATAGATAATTTGGTCAAGCTCAGATTCATCAAACGGAATCGAGAGTACATCTTTTATTTCTATTTTTAGCGCTTTACGCAAAAGGCTAGTGCTAGAATCATTTGTGATTAATATTATGGGTGGGTTAAAGTCTAACTTGTTTTTTATTTGGTCAGTGATGAGCTCCCAGTCTATATTACTATCTAAGATAATTAAGTCTGGGAGAGATTTTTTGGTTTCATTTTTCAGATAAGTAAGGTATTCGAAATGAGTGAATATTTTTAATTTGGCATTTGACCAATGTGTAAAATATTCCACAAGAGGCAGTGTGAATTCTTTATTGTCACTAATGATCCAACCAGTTATTGCTGTTTGTAATGGTTGCTTCATTGGTGAAATTAAACCTTTTTCAGGTAGTGTTTTAGTTGTATTCATAATTTACCCTAGCAATCCGTATAGCCTGTTCTTGTTACACCAAGACTTTCTCTAGGCAAAGTCGTCGAAAACTCAGGCGCAGTAAAAGTAACATCAAAAGTTGCTAGTGGAATCAGCAAGGCGATTTGATAATTTATAATTTTAACTTCGACAAACTCAACTTGGTTATAAAGTAGAGTTTCACTCAAATCACCTTCTATTTTATTACCAATACTATCAAGGTAGCTAACATCAACATTTGCTACAGAAAAGTTTGGTAACGGGACATTGTCTATTAACCCTGCTAGTTTTGTATCTTGCTGCTCGGTTGTTGATACTTGGCAAACACTGGCTAAACGAGCGGTTCTCCGAGAGGTTTCATTCAGTACATGCCATGTAAAGAGTAGTCTTCCGAACTCAATAATGGCAAATATGAGTAAGAAGAAGAAGGAAGCAATAATGGTGAACTCTACTAGAGTACTCCCTTTTGATAATTTTAAACGGGGGATGATTTTCTTCATTATAAAACCCTCATAGAGTAACTAGAGGTTAAATTGAAGTTTAAATCTATGTCATCACCAAAAAAGTTAGGAATAGCATTTAATACTGGTTGATAAGGGTAGGTGATTTCTACTTTTATATAATTATCAATAAGGGTAATTTGAATATGAGAGGAGTTTAATGAAGGAACTGCAGTATCTACGCCACCATTGATAGATCCATAAATAGCAAGGTTTTTCGCTGATGTAATATCAAGGGATGTTAATATATAACTATCTGTTGACCCTTTATTCAGCTCATTAGACAAATACCTTGCACTATCTCGGCTTATTTTATCAAGCTCACTGTAGGTATAAAATGCTCTTCCTAATTCTGCTATAGAGAACAAAAGAAGTAAAAAGATTGGCAGTAGAATGGTAAATTCAACAATCGCGACGCCTTGCGACTTCATCATGTTTTTCATTATGAATCCTCACTGTCAGGGTCTGCGAATAGAACAATTTTAAATGGACCGTCTTCATTTGGCGTATTACTGGGATTGCCACTGTTATTTCGGCAGTCGTCAATGAATTCACCGACTATCCACGAATTATTACCACCACCATTATCGGCGGAACTTGTTTCGCTGACTGGTTGCGTCAAGAAAAAGCAACCTAAGCCTTTCAAAGGTACTTGTGTACGTCCATTCCCCTTACTTACGATCTCATCGCACTTAATAATTGGAACAGTCACAATTCGTCGGAAGTAACCACCACTTTGACATGATGCTGAATCTAAACATGCCTGATAGTTATTATTTTCATATTTTGTCATGTATTCAGCATAAGAATAAACATCATCAACTGTTTTGTCTGTAACATATCGAGTTGTTTCCACACCATTTTCTATAATGGTTTCCTCTGTGACGGAGACAAGGTTATCTTTGTCATAGTCTGAATTAATATCGCCAATAYAGTCACTATTTTTTACAATATCAGTGAAGCGAGTATCGAGTGAATTTGTTGGGCCTACCATATTACCAGGCTCAGTTGTGACCGGCTCATCTTCGACGACATTAAGGCAGCTTTCATATTTACCCGCTAAAGCTTCTTCGTATGTTTTTGCGCCGTGTTGATTATTTCCATCAGCATCGAGCAGGCTGAGTACCATGAAGTTTCCAGGGCCAATGGATGAATCTGTTGATGATGATGCTTTTAAAATATGAAGTGTGTCTTCAGCATAACCGGAAATGTTGCCGTTTGTATCATCACCTTCACAAACACTCAATGGTACGATATTGCATGAAAGCCCCAAGCTCGAGCTTGGTCCTGCAACCGCAGAAGCGCGTACACTTAAATCAATATCCATTATTGATACTAAAAAGTCGGGAATATCGATATTTTCGATACGAACTCGAACATAAGTTGAGTCTGAAGTTATTGTTGCTGGGTCAAAGGGGAGAGTTTCTGAAAATTCGAATGTAATATTATCTTCGCTAACAGATATTGCGTTATAGCCGTCAAACGCTAAATTATTATTAACCGCTTGGGTACCTGCTGTGGTTGCCTCAGTTTGATCGCCCCCCAAGTTAATCGTCTGCGCTGCACTTAGTGCAGCTGAATCAGCTAGGTTCTGTAGTTTACCCTTTGCCAGAATCAGGTTTCCAACATCGAGGGCTAGGGCACCAGCACCAATAAGAACAGCCATCGCAAGTGTTGCGAAAACCACAACGACACCTTGTTGTTTCTTTGGTTGCTTAAATGTTCTAAGGGATTTACCCATATCCTATCCTCTGGAATATCAGTGATTAATTGACATCAGCAATGATATTTTTGTTTTTTACTTTCTTTTGTTCAGTGCCTTTTAGTTCCCCTTTAAATGATTTACTGGCCTTTTTCCCGCTAAAGGAAGGTGAGCCTAAAGGCACTCTATTTTCAGCCAAAGGATCAACTGTCTGGAGCCTTATCATTTGGTTTAAGCTATTACCAAGAGCTGGCTCTTTAGCCACAGCATGAGAGATAAACGAAAGCGACATTAGGGTGTATATTATTATTCTCATTTTCATACCTTATAAGCTGTGACCGAATTGACCTTCAGAGCCTGCACTTGGAGTTAGGGTTGTAGTGGTTCTTGATGATGTCTGGCTATATGAATTTGTTAATTCGTCTTCTTTTAACTCGCTCATTCGACCAAGTAAGTAGAATTCCCAATCATTTGGCTCAACAAAGCTATCGGTAGGCAGCGTGATGTCTTGTTTGCGTATAGGTTTTGCAAGGCGTGGGGTAACTAAAATGACTAGCTCTGTTTCTCCTTTACGAAAAGATTGACTTCTGAATAATTGACCAATAATGGGTAAATCACCTAAACCTGGTAGCTTATCAACGACATCTGTAACGCTTTCATTCAATAATCCTGCAATACCAATAGTTTGGCCATTACCCAGTTCTACGGTGGTTTTCGCACTGCGTTTTGACAGCGATGGTACAAAAAATTGTGAATTACTTCCTGATGGTGAAACCGTTATGGCACTTTGATTGGTTATTTCACTGACTTCAATGTTTAATGCAAGGTTGATACTATCAGGGGATGACACTGTAGGGACGAATTGTAGACCTACGCCAAACTCTTTGAATTCAATGGTGACATTTTCATCATTAGGAACAGGAATTGGGAACTCACCGCCAGATAAAAACTCGGCACTTTCACCGCTTAATGCGGTTAATGTTGGCTCGGCTAAAATTTTAGCTAAACCATTTGTCTTGGCAATACTCAGCGCTGCGGAAAAAAGTGTACTTCCGCTTAAGTAGCTGGCAAAGAGACCATTATCCTCAATGCTCAGCGGGTCAGCAATAATCTCTGTAATAATAGAACCGGCATCGTTAACAGGTGGTACGACAGGAATACTAGCACCACCATTAACGCCCCCCCATGTCCAGTTACTATTGTTTCGAGCAAAAACAAAGTTAGAGTCAAATTCACGTACTAATGAGCGTTGCACTTCAGCAACAGTTACTTCAAGCATTATTTGATGGGAGCCACCGACACTCATCAGGTTAATAATCCCTAAATCTTTGCCTGTAAATGTATGAGCAATTTCTTCTGCCATAGCAATTTTGTCAGCACTAGAAACATCACCACTTAGTACTAACTTATTCTGGCTCGTGTATACGCCAATTTTCTCTTGAGGCATGAATTCGTAGAGCTTTGCTTTAAGCGCATTAAGGTCATGGGTAACTTCAACATCTAGAACTGTAATCAACTGGCCTCTAGAATCCCAAACAATGACGTTTGTTGTTCCTAACTTCTTACCAAGAACATAAATTTTATTGGATCGTAAAATTAGGATGTCGGCAACTGCAGGGTTACCAACAGAAATCTTTTTTGCACTCCCCGGAATCTCAACGAGACGGGATTTATTATGAGGGACGGCAATGCTCTGAGTGCGGGCAGCAAACGAATAAGTATTAATGCTTAAAGAGAGAAAGATACTAAATATATATAGAAATGGTTTGTATGATCTCGTTGTGAATATATCCATGCCAATAATCCCTGTTTAGTAAGCTAGATTCTAACGTTTACACGGCTAGTATCTGTTCCTTTAATGACCGTTACACTTTCAGTTGTTCGGCGATACACCCGCTTAACTTTCTCTTCTGGGTCATTAGGGTTACGTAATGAAAGCTGTAATTCACCTTTTGATTTAGCCGTAATCAAAGACTCAGCTTGTTTTGGAGTAAGCTCTAGTGTGACAGCTCTAACGATGATTGGTTTTGATTCGTCGGTACGAGCCGTTTGGTCTACAGCTAAAATTTTGATTCTCTTTAATACAGTATGTGCTCGGGATGCCTTTTTCTGTGCGTAAATGACATCGACGAAATCACCGGGCAACAAGAAGCCTGCAACACCAATAACGTCATTGACTCGAATTGACACCGCTCGCATCTTAGGTGAAATTAGAGCCGCAAGCGTTGTTCCTTCACCAGGAGAGGTTAATCTTTCTTTACGTAATAAATCACCTGCAAAAATTTCATTTTTTGCTAATTTACCAACAACATCTTCTGTTGATGAAAAACCTGAACCAGAGACAAGATCTTCAGGGTAATACTCTAGCTTTAAGTGCTTTGGCTCAAGTGGAGTACCGAGAGGTATATTTTGTAAAGCAATGACTCGAGGTACTCTCGGTTCTTGTTTTATAACTTCTACTTCAATTCTCTCTGGCTCAGTAGGCGTTGTAGCAAGTGAGGCCTGTTTTTCTTGAATCCAATTATTTGCAAGTAATAAAGCGCCAAACCCCATCAGTAGTGACAGCGTGAGCATGATTAATATTTTAGCTTTGGTCATGAGAATTAACCTCTTGCTCATCGTTTACGAAATAACACTCCCAAACGGTTTGTATTAAGTCAGAGTCAATGATGGGTTCTTGCTGATAAAAATCCACTTGATTGCTGCACATCGTGACTAGGTCACGTGGGTAGCAAGGTAAAAGTGGGACACTATTTAGAGGATGTAATTGTTCGATTATAAACGTCAATGTTTCAGCCTTGGTGGTTAAACTGTGCTTCTGGCATTCAGCATTCCAGAGAGTGCGATAGTCTTCTTTTGTAATTGGGCCGAAGTTAATTTTATAGCCAATACGCCTTAAAAAGGCATCGTCGGCAAGTTTCGCAGGGTGGATATTTGATGAAAAAACAAGAAGTTGTTCGAAGGGAATATCAAAGTGCTCGCCAGAAGTCATCGAGAGGTAATCAATTTTTTCTTCTAGCGGGATAATCCAACGGTTTAATATGGCATCAACAGATACTTTTTGGCGACCAAGGTCATCAATAAGAAGCATTCCATTATTGGCTTTCATTTGTAAAGGGGCGCGATTTACACGATCTGTAGGGTCGATTGTGACTTCAAGCATTTCAGAGGTTAGCTCACCACCAACGACGACTTCAGGGCGTTCACAGTAAACCAGCCTGTTGTCATAGCCGTCATTAAGAAGTAGTGATGTTTGAAGTGTCTGCTTAACAGGCTTATGTATGATTGGGTCAAACAGTTGAATGATTTGGTTTCCAATACAAACTGAATAAGGGATATAGACTTGTGATTTAAACAAACGGACAAGGCGACGAGAAATGAATGTTTTACCCGTACCTGGGAGCCCATAAATAAAAATGGCTCGGCCAGAATTAAGTGCTGGGCCGACTTTACCTACAATATCTTCTGGCAAAATTAAGTTATTTAAGCCCTGTCGTAAAATATCGGGTGTTATTGTTTCATCTATTGTTGATTGGCTGAGTACCAGTTTTTTGTAATGAGAAAGCGAAATGGGTGCAGGCCCAAGGTAGCCATCTCTTTGCAACTCATATTGAGTAAAGTGCCGACCTTTATCGGTTAAACCGTAGCGGATGTTGGTAGAAAATCTGCCATCAGATCGAACTTCCACTAAAGCTTCTGATTTTTGTTTTTGTAAAATTTGTTCAACAATGTTACCAGATAAACCCATTTTTTTTGAAAGGGTTACAACATCCTCGTCTGTAGATTGCGCAAGGTGCTTTAAAGTAAGGGTTTCTAATAACCTTAAGGGAATACCTGTTTGCTCAATCGATTTAGGTTTCACTGTTAATTGATTACAACTTTCATCTTTAATCAGTGAGGAGGCATTAACGTTCATAAATCACTCCTTTAATTAAAATAAATAAAACTCGCAGAACAAAGTGGCTAGAAGAATTGCTCCCCCCATGGGAACACTACTTGAAGAAATGCTACCCTTCGGTGGTGCTATGTACTCAGAATATAACAGTGCAATTTTATAACGTTGATATGTCTGCATTCCTTCTCCGTTAACCATAACGATGAGTAACGATATGATCCCAGAGAAGACAATGGAAACGGCAACTAATAATACAGCGCCTTCTATACCAGTAATAAAGCCTAGAGATGCCAGAAGTTTGGCATCTCCTGCGGCGAATACTTTCTTGTAATACAGTGCTAAACATAAAGCTAACCCAATTACAAAACCTAAACATGCATTAAGGAATGAAACATCAGTAATGTAACTAATATTAGAGGTGCTTAATGCAGTTTGAAGAATGCCAATAATAATAATGGCTAAAACAATGATATTTGGTATTTTAGCATAAATGATATCATAGAGAGCAGCATAAAATACCAATGTAATAATAGGTAAGCTCATATCTTGTACTTATGATTCTACTGCAGTTTTAATTTCACCGACAGCGGTTTCAATCGCGCCACCGAGGCCAGTAAATGCGGCTACAACACCTGCAGCAATTAAAGAACCTGCAATTGCATATTCTACTGCTGACAAGCCATCTTCCTCTTTACAGAACTCAACAATAAATGATTTTAAGTTATTCATAGTGTTACTCCTTGAATTAAAATAAATCTTGCCTTTGTGTATGCTGTTTTGTTGCCTGACAATATAAACCTAGACACTGATAAATAAATTACAAAGAAAATAAGCACTTTTCTGTGGTATTTTTTTGCCTTAAAACGCTGATGTATCTATCTGCATGATTTATAAGGATAATATTATGGCTGTGTCATTTATTAATATTGAGCATTATGTATCAAAAGTGAGAATGCATAGATATTATTACTATTCGTATTGATAGTATTTAATTTGCTCTCCTGTTATAAATGACCTACACAGGATACAGCTTACTATTATATATATTAATAGTAAGCTGTATGATGTTCTGGTGAAGAGGGAAAATATATATGGTGAGGAATATGCCATTGAATATTGGGCAGTTCTAGTGTGGCGGATAATGATTAAACATTTCACGGATCTGTTCATCAATGAACTTTCTACGTGAATCAGGGGACATAGTTTCGGTCAACTTACGTTGTGAGACCGAGCGCCATACAATTTGATTAGTATCGTTCTCTATAAGCTCTACCACTAACTTGCCGTAGCGATATTCTTTATATTGTCTTGGTGCACTGTAAGCAACCCCAACATTACGGTACCCATAACCAAACCCAAAACTGGTGCCATAAGATTGAAAGTCAGACTGTTCTAGGATGGAGTGTTGCACGGTTAGATCCGCATCGGTTTGTACGGGCTTTAATCCTTTGGCATAAAGCTGACCAGAAATGGCATCTTCAACACGGGCTGCGTCAAGGCTAAGCGCATGATCTTTCGTTGAGCTGGCAAACTGGTAGGTCTTAAATACTGCATAATTTGTAGCACTGTTATAATCTGTGGCAACGTCTGACGTGCAACCCGCCAGTAGTAGTACTCCAAGAAAGAGTTTGCAACGTTTCATACTGCACCCTAAAAGCAACTTTGACGTTGAAAGTATAGTAAACAAGAATCTGGCGTATTTTAGTTCTTAATCGAGAAAATATACCCATCATTAAACTCTATCTCGATAGTATCCTTAGTCACGGCTAGCTTATCAGTGACGGTGTCACAATGAGGGAACTGACAATAAATTGAATAGTGCCGATGTAGCCCATTTTCGACAAATGCCTCTAAAATATCCGTTGTATCGGCTATCAGCAGTTTAGGGTGATTGTCTATCATAGCTCGCTAAATTTTCTTTAATGTTTGTTAAAAGGGTAGTTCAGTGTTCATGTAACCGTATTAAAAAATAATGCAGAATAAAACACTACATGTCGTCTCCATAAGAAAAGTATATTTATTAATCGCTAGTTACCTAGCAACAGCGACTTGGGTATATGCTTATAAGTATCTTGGTGTAAAAACGGTAAGGTAAATGTGATGAGAAAACCTCGGTTAGTCGTCGTTTTAATAGCCCTGCTCAGCTCATCGTGTATTAGTGACTTATATTCGAAACCGACACCTGATACCAATAATGATATCTCCAGCTTGTCAGAGTCTTATGTAAAGGCAACCCGTGGCGGTATCTTCGATTTAACAGCTGTCATCCCTGGCAAAGTATTTCACCCACGAGATGGCTATATCAGCTACGAACGTCTTTGGTGTATTGATGAAGAAAAAGGCTCTGTGGCTGAATACCTTGAATTTATTGACACACTTTGTGAAAAGAAGAGTGGAGAGATGAAAGGGGAATGGTGCGTTTCAACGAATCATCAATTACCACTATTTAGTGCGACAATTGAACAAAATGGTACCACTTGTACTGGTGGCGATCGAACAACGATTATTCACACGTTAGAACCTATTTCGTCATCGACATCTTCTGAATGGCAGCTCACAGCAGAAGCATTTGGTTATAAAAAACAGTAGTTTTACACCGTTTAAGAATATTGTTTGTTGCAACTTCTTTGCTATTACGACTTTGTTGTTTTTGTGTTAACGTTAGTTGTTGATACTGGACAGACCAGAGGATTGGTGAGATGGATAAGATGGAATGGAAAAGATTAAAGGTAGAAAATGAGTCGGGTATTGTGACTGTTACACTAAACAGGCCCGAGAAAATGAATGCGCTTGATATGGATTTGTTTCAAGAACTTGATGTAGTGAGTAAACAGCTTAAGCAACAGAAAGGTGTACGTGCTGTGATTGTGAATGGTGCAGGGGGCAACTTTAGCAGCGGATTAGATGTTAAAAGCATGGTGACATCGAAGAAGAAAGCAATGTCACTATTAGCAAAGTGGTTACCGGGCAATGCTAACTTAGCGCAGCGTGTATCTAAGAATTGGCGAGAGCTACCTTTTCCTGTTATTGCGGTTATTGAAGGTAAATGTTACGGCGGTGGTATGCAAATTGCGCTCGGTGCGGATTTTCGCTTTGTGACACCAGATTGTGAGCTTTCCATTATGGAAATTCGTTGGGGGCTTGTGCCTGATATGGCAGGGTTATTATCGCTGCGTGAAGTCGTATCAAAAGATGTAGCGCTAAAGCTAACCATGAGTGGTGATATAGTTTCAGGAAATGCGGCAAAGACGTTGTCATTGGTGACAGAGGTCAGTCACAATCCTATGCAAGACGCGAAAGCATTTTGTCAGAAGTTGTCAAATGGCTCACCTGATGCGCTAGCTGCTATAAAGAAAACAACTAATCGTTGCTGGAACCGCTCTGAACGCTATTTATTTGCGCACGAGACATACAGCCAAATTCGTTTATTACTTGGTCGTAATTTTGCTATTGCGGGAAAACGGCAAAGAAATAAATCAGAAGTGGATTATCAAGACCGCCAGTCATTTTGGTAATTTACTCGCAGTGACTGCTTAATCACGGGAGAGGGTTTTGAATCAAAAAGATAAAGATGTCTTGAAGTTCCTAACTGTCATTGTTGTGCTGTGTATTATAGTGCATATTTTTAATGTGATGATGTCAGGCACTTTGTCTCGCTATGGCTTGTTTCCACGCCAGTATACTCATGCTTTTGGTTTGGTAACTTATCCCTATATCCATGGCTCATGGGCCCATTTGATCAGTAATATTGTTTCTTTCTCAGTACTTGCTTTTCTTACTTCACGGTCAGGCCTATCCCGTTTAATTGCTGTCTATATGATCTGTTGGGTAGGCAGTGGCATAGGCGTTTGGCTGTTTGGTAGGCCGCATTATCATGTTGGTTTAAGTGGTATTATATATGGGATATGGGCTTACCTACTGACTTATGCTGTGATGTATCGCAGTATTAAATCTATTGTCATTGCGGTTTTAGTGATGTTCATTTATGGCTCAATGGTATGGGGGTTCATTCCTGTCAATCAATGGGTCAGTTATGAAAGCCATTTGTTTGGTGCAATATCTGGTATGTTGGCAGGGTACATTTTTGCGAAGCGAGATAAGAAGAAAAGGATGAATCATGTTAGTAACATTTAAATGTAAAGCGAGTGGCAATATTATGATGTTTGGTGATGTTGCAAAACAAATGCTACAGATGATGGGGTATTGTGAAAATATTCCGGGCGCAATCGATGCTGATGATGTTACTGGTGCGCTTAACAAATTGAAGGCAGCATTAAGCAAAATTCAAGAGCTTGAATTGAAAGCTGAACAAAATGCAAAGCAAGACATAGATATCGATGATCTTAATACTATAGATGTTGAGCCTGTTGTGAATTTAGTCCGTCGAGCCTATCCACTTATCGAAATGCTTGAATCGGCAAAAAAAGAAAACTGTCATGTGATGTGGGATAAAGATTAGTTTAACCTCTTCATATCATCTATCCTTCATTAGAGAACACTACTCATGGAGGAGTTTGATGATATCTTCATTTAAATATTCAAAGTTAATTCTTATTATTTCTCTATTGGGTGTTGCCTTTTTTAGCTTGAATTTTTTCAGACTAAGCTATGACACAAGACTAATCTATGACTCTAAGAGAGTATTTGTGTGTGGGTTGTTAATAGTAACGTCGTTGTTATTGATTGCTTTACCGACATTACGTATCACTCTTAGATATAGGCTTCAAACCATAGAGCCGACCGTAAGAAGTTTATTCGTTATAATGCTGGTATCAGCACTTATTGCGAATTTTACTGGATTGTATTTTTTTCGAGCTCAAACTGATTTTTTTTACTTTATTGGTTTATTGTTTCTTTGTGTGTTGCTATCAATATCTGCATCTAGCAATAGAGTCCGTATTTATAATTATTTTATTATTTTAAGTTTGTTTCTTTTTGTATCTGTTATGATTGGCCATTGGTTAAACTTGTACATAGGAAAAGAGCCTACAATTCACAGTGTATTAAGTTACGTAAATCCAAGAATGCTTAATCAAGTTCAAATTTGGTTGATCGTACCAGTATTTTATTTGGCTGTTATTTATAAAGGTAACAGCATGAAAAGGTTGTTTTTTCTTGGTATGACCTCTGCAAGTTTTGCTGTGTTTTTTGCAACTGATGGTAGAGGGGTATTCATTAGTGCTGTAACAGCGATAATACTATTTTCTGTTGCAGATAAACCTCTAAGAAAGAATGTTCTAATCATATTAGCGCAGAGTTTAATCTTAGGATACATGATTAACATATTGTTCCTAACGAAGCTGCCATCATATTTAATTCTTGGTGATTTTTATAATTTCGATCAGTCAATAAGACTTTCTTCCTCTGGACGATTGACGATGTGGATAGATGCCCTGAAAATGTCATCTTTTTGGGGGTATGGTGGCGATGCGTTTGTTTGTAATGCCCCGGATATAGCGGATAGGCCACACAACTCATTTATACTAACGTTATTTAATTGGGGGGCTTTCGCCTCAACGTCTTATCTACTGTTACTTTTTATAGCACTTAAAGCGGCTTTAACCACGCGTTATCGTTCAGAACGAGTTGCAATTATTTCAGTGTTAGCGGGTTTTGGGTATAGTTTGGTTTCAGGTGTATTAGATTCACCATTAAGTCAACTTATGGCCGTGATTTCCATTGCGCTGTATTGGTCTATATGGTGTCGAAATAATAAACCATTTAATAAATTGCACCATAAAAAAAATCATATCGCCACTTATGCCATTATTATGCTGTCTACTTTAGTTATTAGTTTGACTGCGAATCGAGTTATAGCGAAAGTGTCTAATGGTTACTCTCACCAGGAAACAGAAGCTCGTTTGAAACCTCAATTTTGGTTAGGCGGTAGCTGTTCAGATGAGATGCCGTATTTATTAACCGGTAGGGCAGTTAATTAACAATATGCAAAGGCGCGAATGGGTCTTCACTAGGGTCATTTACCCAAATATATTCAGCGTTAATTGCGGCTTTTCTTGCTGATTCTTCATTAATTAATTCAGCAATCAACGCGAGTGATACATCCATTGCTGCGCTTTGTCCTGAAGATGTGAACACATGCCCATCTTTGACCCATCGTGCAACTGGAAACCAATCGATATGATGACCAAATCCTGTTACCCAGCGATATTGTTGTTTATTCGTCGTTGCAGAGCGGTGTTCTAAAACCCCTGCTTGTGCGAGTAAAGCTGCACCAGTACATATTGAACAAATATACCGTGTTGGTTTGTTCTGTCTTTTAATCCAGTTAACAAGATGCTCATTTTCGACCGCTTTCTCGATCCCATTTCCTCCAGGAACGACTAGAATGTCAAAGTCTTGAAGGGTGTAAAGGCTATCACTCACTGACAGTTTAACACCTTGTTGACTGGTAACTGGCCGTCCATGCTCAGACACAATAAGAAGACGGAAGCGATCTGGAAACATGGAAAAAAGGGCAATAGGCGCTGACACCTCGAGTAGATCGAAGTTCTCGTAGACAACAATGCAAAGGGTGTACTTTTGGGAAAAAGAAGATTGTTGGCTTTCTGGCATATTGTCTCTTGCTGTTAGTAATAAATGATACTTACAAGAATAGACGGGATAACCAGACATGCAGAATGAGTTGGCTTGTACTCTTTAATGACCCAGAGCCTTAGGCTTAAGACAGAAGCCTAAGGGGAAAACGATACCTAAAAAGGATAGCGCGCTGATATCAGCAAACTTTGATCTTCAATGTCCTTTATGCGCCACTCCGCACCTAAAGAAAAGGCTTCTCCAGCATGAAAGCGTGCGTAAACATTGAATTTAGTAAAGTCATCATCAAGATGAATGACCCCGAGGACTGCACCCGTTTCTATGCGAGGTAACACCCAAGCAGATAAGCCGATGTTAAGCTCTGAGCCGAGCCGTCCCATCGAGCGATTTTCATGTTCACTTTTAACCGATAGTATTTTGATTTGTCCGGTTACATCCGTAAATTGGTTAACAGGCGCATGGAAACCAACACCACCTTTAAGGCGCCAATCGTTATCAAAATTACTTTCAAACTCTACAATTGCATGCGCATTGGGGTGAATATGTAAGCTACCAGCAGCACCTAACCCACCAGGACTGATAGGTACGCGCGCCTCAATATAACTATAAGGAAAATTATTGGCGGAAACGACAGAGCTGAAACCTATCGTAGCAATAAAAAGGGTGCGTTTTAATTGCTTAAATGGCTGGTGGCGAGTGGTCATATACTTAGCTATCAGTTATTTATCTATTGAATTGTTAATTATGCCAAGCAAAAAAACATACTGCTATCGTTATTTTATAATTTTGTTAAATTAAGCACTTAAATGCATTTAAAAAGAAGATTAGTTCATTATTTTTTGAAGCAGTATGGATATTTGCATTGTCAGTCTCGTATTTTTAAACTGACCATTACAATTGCGTGGTCGGTACTACAACTATCATCTTTATAGCTTGGGTTAACTAAATGTTTGTCATGTAACTGGTAGTCATAAACTTCTGCGAGGCTTTCATGGTAAGTCGCGTCAAATTCACGTGATAGCAAAATATAATCGAGTACTTGTCCTTTTGCACCATAGTAAAAAGTATACGGTGCAGAAGGAAACGGTTCATTATGATTTAAATTACGCTGTAAAAGCGACCAGCTATCATTAAAGCGATAGGGGCCAAGTAATGCCTCGTTCTCTTGTGGTGATAATTGTCGTGTTGAGCCAGTTAATAGGTGTGAGAGCACGCCTGTGTGTAGATCATCATTAAAGTCGCCCATAAGGATGGCAGGGTAGCCTAGTTCAGCCTTTCTATTGATCATTGCTTGCAATAGTAGGGCAGCTTCTGTTCCACGTTGACAAGATGATGCCCATCCCCCCAGTAATTCTTGTGACAGAAGATCAAGAGCATGGGCTTGCCTAGATTTCGCAATGGGATCTGACTGATTGTTGCTTAATGTCGGTTCTACCATTGGTCGTTTAGATTTGAAATGCACAACATAACAATCACATAAACCAATGTGAGGTATTTGGATCGTGGCTCGAAGTGGTCGGCGGCTAAAATCGAATCTTTCTTGAGTTACGCTTTTTTGAGCTGCGTTAGAAGTCTCAGCTAAATCATCAATAGACACACTAGCAGCAGACTGAATTGGAAACTTTGAAGCAATAGCGACAACAGGGCTTTGATAGACATAGTCATCAACTTTTTGTGGCTTGTCTACGGTACTGAAATAAGGATAGCCAGCCTCTTGAAGGAGGTTTTTAAGCGCATCAGGGCTAAAAACCTCTTGAAAGCCAATTACATCGGGTTGGTGCTGGGCTAGGTAATCTACAATCCATGCTTTCTTTTTTTGCCATTGATCGTTGGTGTAGATATTTTCAAAATCATAGAAGGCATCTGGCGGCTCAATAAAATTACATAAATTGAATGTGGCTATTTTTATATATTGATTTGATGCTGTTTTTTCTGTTGGCGCGGATATGTGCTGCAAAATATAGCTACTCCAAAATAATGATACTCAAAGCATACAAGCACTAAGGATGGAAAGCACATTGGAGTGGTACCAACATTTGAAATCAAGCGGCTGTTTTTTCCTCACGTTACGAGCTTGAATGTGCTAACCATCTCCTCTTGCTGGCTTTTTTGGGCATTACATCAAGTTATGCATTGTAAATTGGACACTTGTGTGTGGAAACGTTGTAAAATAAAAATTGTCATACATTTAGTATACAACGTGTAGTACGACATGTTCTGAGCTGGTGTTTATAGTAAGAGTGAGTCAGGTATTGATAAATACAGGTAAAAAGAAGCTTACCAAGAGTGACTTTTATGATCTTGCTAATAAAAAGCTAGGCAATTATAGAAATAGCCAGATAGCGCATTCACGTTGCAAGCTTGAAATATTTCTTAAAGCGCATTCAGGGAAAACATTTGTTGCAGATACTGAGCTTGTAAGCATAGGCTCTGCGTGTGATTTATATTTTTATAAGGGGTTTCTCATTAAATATGATGGTATCTATTATTATACGTTAAAAATCCGTAACGAAATAAAGTATGGTGCTTTGAGCTATGTAAAAAAACATGCTGAATACGAGTCTATGAAGCAAAATTCGTAAGGTAAAAAAGCGCTATTAAGAAGATCATAGGTAGCCCGGAAGGGGAGTAAACGCGTTATGCATTATCGTGCTGCCTAATGACAGCGCGATAGTGGAATAGCATCGTCGCCTTAATTATGCATTGAGCGCTTGTTCTAAGTCTTCAATAATATCGTCAATATGTTCGATACCGACCGAGAGGCGAATCATCTCAGGGCTGACACCAGCCCGTTTCTGCTCTGGTTCACTCAGTTGGCGGTGAGTTGTTGATGCAGGGTGGCAAGCTAAGGATTTAGCATCACCGATATTAACTAACCGTTTGAATATATTGAGGCTATCATAAAACCGAACACCAGCCTCATAGCCATCTTTTAAGCCAAACGACAAGATTCCAGAAGGCTTACCGGCCATGTACTTTTCAGCGAGCGGGTAATACGGTGAATCTGATAAACCAGCATAACTTACCCAGCTAACTTTATCGTGTGCTTTTAAGTATTCTGCAACTTTTAAGGCATTCTCGGTATGCCTTTCCATTCTTAAAGGCAGTGTTTCTAAGCCTTGTAGCAACATAAAGGCATTCATTGGGGAAAGAGCTGCACCAGTATTTCGAAGGGGTACTGTGCGTGCTCTGCCTATAAATGCAGCTTCAGCAAATGCTTCGGTATACACCACACCATGGTATGACGGTTCAGGCTGGCTAAATACAGGGAAGCGCTCTTTATATTGTGCCCACGGAAATTTACCAGAATCAACAATAACGCCCCCAAGCGTTGTACCATGCCCACCAACATATTTTGTTAGGGAATGCACAACAATATCAGCACCATGAGCGATAGGCTTACATAACGCAGGTGTTGCCACTGTGTTGTCGACAATCACAGGTACTCCTTGCTGGTGGGCAAGATCTGCAATACGGGCAATATCAACAATGTTACCAGCAGGGTTACCAATAGATTCACAGTAAACTGCTTTTGTATTTTCATCGATTAAAGCAGCAAGGCTTTCTGGTTTATCATCACTGGCAAAGCGTACATCGATTCCTTGCTTAGGTAGCATATGCGCAAATAAGGTGTATGTTCCTCCATAGAGCTGAGGGGTCGATACAATGTTGTCACCAGCTTCTGCCAAGGTCATGATAGCGTAGTTTATTGCAGCACTACCGGCACTGACGACTAAACCAGCGATACCTCCCTCTAGTGCAGCCATACGTTTTTCTAATACATCATTGGTTGGGTTCATTATACGTGTATAAATATTGCCCGGTACCGCAAGGTTAAATAAATCGGCACCATGTTGGGCATCATCAAACTCATAGGCGACAGTTTGATAGATGGGGGTAGCAACGGATTTTGTTGTTGGATCAGTCTCATAGCCAAAGTGAATAGAGAGTGTTTCGTCTTTCATTTATTCTTCCTTGAGTGATAAAAAACAGTCTTGAGAGAAGTAAGTATGGCAAAGCAATTATGCAATTACTGAGGTAAAACCATCTAAATTACAAAATTTGATCTGAATGGCATAAATGACATGAATGTGTGTTTTAGGACAAATGTCCTATTTTAGCCACGTGACCTTATGAATAATGGCGAGCGTCATGTAAACAGCAGGTTATTGGTAATGTCGACGCAAACGTTTAACCCATCCGGTTGCCATGTAATGGCTAAGCCAACAGGCTCTAAATGCAACATTGATTGCACATACTGTTTTTATCTTGAGAAAGAAAAACTTTACCCCGATCGCTCTAAAGACTGGATGATGGACGACGAGACTCTTGAGCAATATGTCCAACAACATATCCAAGCTCAACGTGATAATGAGGTTGTGTTTGCTTGGCAGGGGGGTGAGCCGACATTACGAGGTCTAGCTTTCTTTAAACACGCTGTAGAATTACAAGTTCGTTTTAAAGGCGATAAAAAAATAATTAATACATTCCAAACGAATGGTTTGTTATTAAATGAAGAGTGGTGCGCTTTCTTTAAAGAGCACCAGTTTCTTATTGGTGTATCAATCGATGGTCCTGCACTTTTACATKACACTTACCGCGTAACACGATCAGGCAAGCCTACTCATAGTAAAGTTATTGCCGCCATTACATTACTTAAGAAGTTCAAAATAGAATTTAATACTCTGACGGTTGTAAGCCAAGCTAACGTCAATGCTGCTTTAGAGGTCTATCAATACCTGAAAAACCTTGGCAGCCAGCATATGCAATTTATTCCGTTAGTCGAGCGAAGAGCGGTTGAAGGCACGCAAGACGGCCTTACACTATTAAATCCAGAGCGCAAAGAAATCGCTAATTTGTGTGAATGGTCTGTGGGTTCGAAAGCATTTGGTGACTTTTTAGCCGCGATTTTTCATGAATGGGTTCGGAACGATATTGGCCAAGTATGGGTACAAATGTTTGAAAATACGTTTGCCTTAACCTGTGATCAACCCGCTCAGATCTGTGTTTTTGCACCAACATGTGGAAGCGCATTTGCTTTGGAAGCTAATGGGGATATTTATAGCTGTGATCACTATGTTTATCCAGAGTATAAATTGGGTAATATTCATCAGAGCTCAATAAAGTCGATGAATATGAGTGCTGAAAATGCACAGTTTGGCCAATCTAAAATGACGTCATTATCAAATGACTGCCAACAATGTGAATACAAATCATTGTGTAATGGTGGCTGTCCCAAACACCGATTTTCACTTTCATCTGCAGGTAAACCAGAACAAAATTATTTATGTCAGGGATACAAAACCTTCTTTTCTTATTCTGCGCCTTATATGGAATTAATGAAAAAGCTGCATCTACACGGTTATCCACCTTCAGCCATTATGGACATTATTAAAAAGAAAGAATCGCAACACCGTTAATTCCACCCTGAAAGTAAAAATGGGGGGCTTTCCCCCTTTATCTACATGGAGAAAAACGATCATGTTTAAATTGAGTGCTGTCGCTAAAGGTTGTGCTTTAGCTGCTTTGGCGTGTTCGCAAACTGTATATGCTGATGAAAAAGTAGAACATGTTCAGCCAAATATTATTGTGATCATGGCTGATGACCTTGGCCAATGGGCAACAAGCTTTCGTAACAAAGACATTATTGAAACACCAAACCTTGATTATTTAGCCGAAAACGGCGTGCGCTTTGAAAATGGTATGACGCCAGCACCTGTAAGTTCTGCTGCTCGTGCATCATTTCATACCGGTAAAATGCCATCTCAGCATGGTGTTTATGATTTCTTAGCAGAAGACCCTAAGTTTGATGCAGGTTGGCTCTATGGCGAAAAGCTACTCTCTGAGCGAATGAAAGATGAAGGCTACCGTACTGCATTGTTAGGTAAATGGCATGCGACTACCGACAGTAAAGACCCAATCAGAGGTTTTGACCGTTGGTTAAGCTATGATGCTTTAGCCGCAGGTTGGAAAAACCAGTATCTACACTCTGGTACAGTATTGTTTTCAGACGATGGTGAAAACGTAGAATATACGGGCATTCAAGCTCAGTTCTTAACTGATGAAACATTAAAATTTGTTGATCAGGACAGTGAGCAGCCATTCTTCATTAGCTTGAACTATGTAGAACCACATTTCCCTTTTGAAGGTTTACCTGAGCGTCTTGTTACTAAGTACCGTGATGTTGCACATAAAGTTGTGGCGTTTGGTGGTAACTCTGTACTTGAACATATGAGTGATTATACGCTCACACCGGATAACCATGAAGAAACATTGGCACAATATTTAGCGGCAGTTACTTTACTTGATGATCAGCTTGGTAAACTAATAGATGGCTTAGAAGGTCGTGACTTATTAGATAACACAGTGATTGCTTTTGTATCGGATCACGGCTTGCTGATGGGTCAATATGGCTTATACGGTAAAGTAAATGCTTCTTTCCCGTATAACTATTATGAAGAAACAATACGTATTCCGTTTGTTGTGTCCGGCCCCGATCACCTTGTTCGTCCAAAACAAGTACGTGGAGAGTTTGTTGATTTGATTGACTTACACGCCACAATTTTAGATATGGCAACAACCGACAAGCAGTATGATGGCAGCTATGGACCAGGCCAAACACTGATTCCGATGCTAAAAGGTGAGCGAGTTCGCGATTGGCGTGAGTATCAATTTGCAGAGCGTGGTAATTCACGCATGATCACCAATGGTCACTGGAAACTGATTCGTTATTACCCGCAAGATGCGAGTGGCAAACAACCAGAAGATCATTGGTATGATTTAAGTAACCCGATGGGTGAGCGCTTTATTTCTGAACCACCACGTGAAGAACTACGTGTTCGAATGATCAGCGATATGGATGCGTTTTTCGAGCAGTACTCAAGTGATGAGCATAATGGCTTGAAAATGTGGGAGCAGGCTTACCCTAATTTCACAACAGAAGATATTATTAAGCACGAGCGCTGGAATTAATTGTTTAACGTAAGTGGAAAATTTTAATGAAGAGTGCAAGTCGGTCGACATTACTGGCTTGCGCTTTTTTAGTCAATAACGTTGCTGTTAATCCTACCTTATCAACTAACTACTTCAATATTCCTGATGTTTTTCTTTCAATCTACCTTCAGAAAATTATGCGTGACAAGCAAAAATTTTAACTGAATTTCTTAGACCAACAATAATACGAAATGACCTCGTAAGTAAACGAGATGAGGCTAGTAACGTGATTAGTGGTTTTCAATGCAGGTAAAGAGCATCATCGGGGCTATGTTTGGTCAAACGGTTAGAAATGGCAAATTTCAGGTATAAAAAATGCCGGCCTAAGCCAGCATTTTCGAAATTAAGTTTGAGACTTATAAAGCAACTACGTTAGCTGCTTGAAGACCTTTTTGGCCTTGTTCAACTTCGAAAGAAACTTTTTGGCCTTCAGCAAGAGTTTTGAAACCCTCAGAAGCGATAGCACGGAAGTGTACGAATACGTCAGCGCCGCCGTTATCTTGAGTGATAAAACCGAAACCTTTCTCTTCGTTGAACCATTTTACGATACCAGTGCTTGAATTAGACATAAATTGCCCCTTATAGAATATGTTAATAAATAAATCGCCAAAATGCGATGTGCTAAGTGGTTGAATTATTTAATGTTACGATAAATATAAGGGAAACTCTCTGGTACAAAACGATAACGTAGATGTAGCTGAAGGTTTAACTTGTACTTGATGTTGCATTCAATAACCTCTGAACAACAGAGCGAGACGAATAATAACATCTGGTTGTTTTTTGTACAGTGTAATTTGGAATTTATTACGAAATATTTAGCTCAAGGTGTTGAGTATGGCGTAAGAATTCGCAATTAATGATTATATATCAATTGCTTATTTTTATTAAATCGCTGTTCGCATGAATGACAGGTTTTATATAGTCGTGAACTTGCCCATCACTTTCAATGATCGCGGGTATAAGTGATTTAGTAAATGATTGTCATGATAGTAGGGGCATTAGATGCACTAAATTATCAATAAATGATACGTAAGGTTTCATTTATTGATATTTATGTTTGACAGTAATTGTTTTTAAGTCATATATTTCTAGTGTTGCAATTTTGATCTCAATGTTGCTTTTTGGTTAACGTAAAGGAGTGTCACCGATGAAAACTGCTCTGTATACCCTGTCTTTGGCTGTGATGACGATGTCGATTAGCTCTACGGCAATGGCTGATTACTCAGGCCCTAAAATAAAAATGAAATTGGCTCATACCGCTCCCCCGGGTAATCATATAACGATGGCATATAAAAAATTTGCTGATTTAGTTAAAGAAAAATCAAATGGTAGAATCAAGGTCCAGCTGTTTCCAGGAGCCGTACTTGGTAGTGATCGGGTATTAGTGGAAGGAGCTCAGAGAGGGACTTTAGAAATAGGTGTTAGCTCTACACCAAATTTGGCGGGCTTTTCGTCTAGCTTTCAAGTGTTTGATTTGCCATATATTACCAGTCCTGAGCATCAAGAGAAACTGTATAAATCATTGGACAAAGGTGGCCCTCTAAATTTGTATTTTGAGAAAGTTTCCAATGATATTGCGCTACAGCCAATTATGTATGCGGAATATGGTTATCGTAATTTTGTTACGACAAGCAAACCGTTAGCTGGTCCTAGCTCTTTATCAGGGTTGAAGATGCGAACCACTGACTCACCAGTAGAAGTCGCAGTAGCGAAAGCCCTAGGAGCTAACCCTGCACCGATCGCTTGGGGGGAAGTCTATACCGCTTTGCAACAGGGAACGATTGATGCTGAGGGGAATACGTTCCCACATATGTTCGGGGCTAAGCACCATGAAAACCTGAAGTATGCGATGACATCTGCCCATAATTATGGCATGCAGGTAGCAATGGCAAATAAACAATGGTGGGATGGATTGCCAGATGAAGCGAAGGAACTCATTGAAGAAGCTTCACAAGAGGCGGTGACTTATCAACGCACAATAGCCTACCCGAAGAATGAGAAAACGGCTTTACAAGGCATGCTCGATGCCGGAGTTACTATTCATCAGGTTACTGAGCAAGAAAGGGCTGAGCTTCGTGAATTAACTAAACCCGTATTTGATAAATTTGCAGCAAATTTACCCAAAGACTTGATTAATTTGGTGCAAGAAACTCAGAAGTAAAACATACCTCTATTAAGGAATAGTTGAGTTGTTATCGCTTTTTATTTTAGAGCGATAATTTCGGGAGTCATACTCCCGTGAAATTACTCTAGATGTTGCATTGGAGCAGCGTTATGGAAATGATTAAGCAATATGAACATCAGGATAGTTTTAAAGATAAAGTATCAAATATCTTAAATAATATAGAGAAGCCTTTCCTTTTTGTCGGTTTGATATTGATGATTGCGATTATTAATTATCAAACATTTTTCAGATATGGTATCTCCACAGCAGTAGAGTTAAGTGCAACGCCTTGGTTTGAGCATTTTTTTGGTGGATTGTTAGATGTTGAGGCTTTTCGCGCCACCATTAAAGGAGCTGTTGGCTGGGGAATTTGGACTGAAGAACTGGCCCGCTATATTTTCATTTGGATTTCATACCTTGCCGTTTCAATATCGATCCTGACACGTAAAGGAATTCGAGTCGATGTGCTGCATAACCGCCTTCCAGAGCGGCTCCAAAATATTGTTTGGGTGATGATTGATAGTTGTACCCTGGTGTTAGTTTTACTCTTTGCTTACATGGGGTTAGGGTATGTAAATATGCAATTTGTAATGCCTCAGATCACCCCAGCGTTACAAATAGGTTATTACATCCCTTACCTTATATTGCCTATTGGGTTTGGTTTGATGTCTATACGTACCTTGCAGACATTATGGATACAATGTCGAAATATGGCAGCCAGTGATATTGCTATCGGGATCGCGCTGTCATTACTCTTATTTGTGCCCGTAATCGTGTCTGAGGATTGGAATGCTTCATTGTTATTATTTGGCTATTTCACTCTTTTTTTACTGTTAGGGGTACCTATTGCTTTTTCACTCGGCTTAGCTGGATTAGCAACCGTGTTGGGTGCCGGCACGTTACCTGTCGATTATTTGGCACAAATCGCATTTTCATCCATTGATTCCTTCCCGATTATGGCGATTCCTTTCTTTATTGCTGCCGGCATGTTTATGGGGGCTGGCGGTCTATCCAAACGGCTACTGAATTTGGGTGATGAGATAGTTGGCGCCTTGCCGGGGGGGATGGCACTTGCGAGCATTATGACATGTATATTCTTTGCTTCGATAAGTGGTTCGGGGCCTGCGACGGTAGCGGCTATTGGAACAATTACCATACCCGCCATGATCGCCCGGGGGTACGATAAATATTTTGCCGCTACTGTCGTGGCTTGTGCTGGGGCTATTGGGGTGATTATCCCACCGAGTAACCCTTTTGTTGTTTATGGGGTCTCAGCTCAGGTGTCGATCGGTAAATTGTTTATTGCTGGTATTATTCCCGGTTTAATTATGGGGGTTGCCCTTATGGTAGTGGCCTACCTAATTTCGAAGAAGAACGGCTGGTATGGTGAAGTCAGAGAGCGTTCGTTGAAAACAGTGATGAGTGCAGCTTGGCAAGCAAAATGGGCTTTGATGGTACCAGTGATTGTGCTAGGTGGTATTTATGGCGGTATTATGACGCCGACCGAATCGGCTAGCGTAGCAGCATTATATGGGCTGTTTGTTGGACTATGTATTCATAAAGAGCTGACATTTAAAAGTCTCTGGTCATCAACGCAAGATGCTGCAGGTATTTCCTCTGTCATTATTATGCTAATGGCAATGGCGACTATTTTCGGTAATATCATGACGATAGAGCAGATACCTGAATATATAGCTGAATCCATACTCGCACTGACATCTAATAAACTTGTTATTCTTTTGATGATAAATGTTTTCCTGTTATGGATTGGTATTTTTATGGAAGCATTGGCTGCGATTGTTATTCTGACTCCGATACTATTACCGTTGGTATTAGCGGTCGGGGTTGATCCTGTTCATTTTGGGGTGATGATGGTAATGAATTTAGCCATTGGTTTTGTTACACCACCAGTAGGTGTTAATTTATTTGTCGCGAGTGGTATTGCTAATGTGAGTATTAGTGGGTTGGCTAAGTCTATCTGGATTTATCTATTGGTTATGATTTCAGTGCTACTGTTGATTACTAATATCCCTGAAATATCATTGTTTTGGTTTTAATTTACCTTCATTGATGACTTTTATAGGTGTTAAATGGCTTTGATGATTTATTTTTTAGAGGGTAAATCATCAATAGCGCGTAGAGCCAATGGAAAGGGAAATCAACTCTTTTAAATCAGTACAGAATAAGGAAAGTTTGATGTTTATTAACCCAGAGAAAGTTAACTCAGGGAGTGTTGCAAAAGTTTGTCTCGCGTTGGCAGAAAATATACACCGAGACGGGGGTGTACCCGTCTGTTTTGCTGCTGTAGACAGTGTAGGAGAGTTGATCTACCTGCATCGGATGGATGGTGCTCCTGAACGACTGATTAATATTGCCATTGGTAAAGCGTACACGGCGGCAAGGATGCGAGTATCGACGACAGCATTCAAACAAAGATTAATCGATGAGCAGTTATCATTAGCTGACTTTTTAGATGTGAAATTCACCTCATTACCTGGGGGGCAGCCCTTGTTTGATAATAAACAATTAATAGGTGGAATCGGTGTGAGTGGCCGAACATTAGAAGAAGACAGGGTACTGTGTCTGCAACTTGTAGATTCTATTCTTTCTTGAGAGAAAAACACTCGATATCGCTACGCTGCTACTTGTCGAGCTCAACCTCAAACTCGTGTTCAAGAACCTGACGATTAATAACGCTTATATACCGTCTCTCAACGTTAATTGCCCCCGCATCTTGTAATTGCTTCAAGATACGATTGTAGACACGGACTGTTGTTCCAAGGCGTTCGCACTCTAGGCTTTTATTAATGATGTATTTTGTGTTGGGGTTGTCGCTATCAAAACGAAGTAGATCATCAATCACACAATATTTAATGCTATGAAGTATGCTGCGAGYCATACGCTCAACAGACAGATACCATTTGGTTGTAATGTGTTTGAAAATGTATTCAGCCAATTTGGGCGTCTGGTAAATTTGCTGAGTAAATGCTTTCCCATCAATAAGGTAGGCATCACAAGTCGTTTCTGCATAGACACTGTAGAAACCACTTTTTTCAGAAAACAGCTCCATTAATCCAAGAAAGCCATTGTGTGCATAGGTGCCAATTTGATAGCGACGACCATGGCTTGTTTGACGACTAAGCGAGATTGTCCCTTTAACAATAAAAAAGACGGTGTCGCTATGTTGCCCCTGAGTCATGATTGCTTGTCCTTTATCTATCTTGATGGGTTTTAAGGACAGCAGTGACTGGTTTTCTTTGAGGTAATCTAGAATATTTTCGGAATGGTAAATGTCATGTGAGGTTATGTGCATAATTAAATCGTATCGTTTGAGCTAAAGAAAACCGCAGACGAATACTAGCACCAGAGAGTAATAATTGTTGAGCAAAGTGTGGAGTAGGAGAACAAAATTCTCAATATATTTAGTCACCAAAGCTAAGAAGATAAAAACCATAGCACCAAAACGCCTTCAGTCGAGACGTTGACACTTTGGTGCATATGACTTTTATCGTTTGAACGAAACTACGGTTATTTGGCTTTATACGGTTTGTATAAACAGAGTGACATAATAATGCCAAAGCACACGCCTTGCGTGATCATTGCGGTACCACCATAGCTGAAAAACGGTAATGGGCTACCCATAACAGGTAATACGCCACTGACCATACCCATGTTAATGAAGGCATATAAGAAGAAACTTAGTGCCAGCGCACCACTGACTAAACGATTAAAAGGAGATTCGCACTGGCTTGCTAGCCAAATAACCCTTGCGGTAATAAATAGATATAGGCCAAGCAATAACACACTACCGAGAAAACCCCATTCTTCGGCAAACGTAGAGAAAATGAAATCAGTGTGGCTTTCAGGAATAAACCCTAAGTGACCCTGTGTCGCATTCGTCCAGCCTTTACCTTTAATGCCCCCAGATCCAATTGCAATTAACGATTGGATTATTTGATAGCCAGCACCAAGCGGATCGGATTCAGGATCAAGAAATTGGCTAACCCGTTTCTTTTGGTAGGCTTCCATAACAAAGTACCAAAGTAGCGGTGCTGTTATGGCTATCCCCCCTAAGAATGAACCGATAATCTTCCAACTCATTCCTGCAAAATACAGCACAAAGAGGGCGTAAATTAGGGTGAATATTGCACCGTCTAAATCTGGTTGGATGAAGATCAAGCCCGCAGGGATACCAGTAACGGCGAGACATCCACCAATCTTTTTCATGTTTGGTCTGCCAGCTTCAACTACTAAGAGCCAAGCCACCATCATTGGGATCGCAACCTTAACTAGTTCTGAAGGTTGAAAGCGAATTGGACCTATAACAAGCCAACGTTGTGACCCATTTGTACTATCACCCATGATAATAACACCGAGCAATAACACAATTGCTAGGCCATAAAGGTAGGGAGAAATGAGTTGGTACTTTATTGGTGGGATCGATGACATCACGATAATCGCGCTTAATGCGATCACAGCACGGATTATATGACGTTCTAACATGGGTTCACTGAAACCGCTGGCGCTCCACACGGTGAGTGAACCGAGTAAAATAAGCGAAGTAATAGCAAGGAATAAAGGTAGATCAACTCTGGGTCTATATTGAAACATAATATCTTCATCAAAAGTAATAACGCCGCATGAACAAGTGTTCTGCGTTCTTTGGCTATATAGCTAAGCCTTGTTTGTTCTTAACTTATGATGGAAGCGAACTTATCGATAAAATTTTGTAATGAACATTTGACTCTTTCCAGCCGCCAAGTCGGTGCGCATTTGAGGCGTAAGAACGATATTGCGTTGCTGGAATGGCAACTGCTTTTTGGGCTTCTTTACGCCAATTTTTTGTGACTGATTGAGCTCTATAGAAAGGCGCTTTTGCGGGATTAGTCTCTGACTCATCGATAAAACGAAGGCTGGGCGCCGATGGTGGTGAAATAAGGACTAGTTGATGATGTGCATCAGAGTGAGATTGTGCTGATGTTGCATAGTCGTATTCTTCACTTTCACGTCTTGATTCTGAAGAGTCAGTCGCCAGTGAAAAATGGTAAGTCGAATGTTGCTCATAACCAGATGCAAAAAAATGGCAAAGAGAGGTTGTTAGGAAAATAAAACAGACACTTAGCAATAAGATCAAATGCTGCTGGAGTGGGTATGGTTTATTTTTTAATCTCAACACGGTAATGGCTATGTTAGTAACGAATAAAAGCTGTCATAAAATAGCGTTTTGGCAAAAAAAAGCAATGTAAATTTCAGGGTATGTACGTTGTGGTTTTTCATTAACACTTCCAAGTTTGATGGGGCAAGGGGTAAACCTTTAACTTAGAGGCCTGTTGCTATACTTATGGCAATTGTGTGGGATGCTATAGGTAGGTGTTGTTGTGAGAGGTTTGTATCTTATCGTTTTCTTCTTAAGTACTCTTGGAGTATACGGTTGTTCAAGTAATCCTTATGGTGACTCTTATGGTGTTGCTAATACACGGACAATACAGCAAGTTCGATACGGAACAGTGATGAAGACCGAGCCTGTTTCGATTGAAGGTGAAGGACAAGTTGTCGGTGCACTCGCTGGTGCGGCTGTCGGTGGGATCTTAGGCTCGAAAGTTGGTGGTGGCTCTGGTTCCGATATTGCGGCCATTGGTGGTGGTGTACTTGGTGGGTACGCAGGGAGTAAAGCTGCTGAGGGGGTAACTCGGCGAAATGGCGTGAACTTAACCATTAAAATGGACGATACCGGAGAAACAATTGCGATTGTTCAAGAAGTTAACCCGAGCGTTATTTTTCAAGTCGGTCAGCGTGTAAGGGTAAACGTTGACGGTAAAACAGCAAGGGTCGTGCCAGAGTAATCTAAACGACTATTACTTAACAGAAAAAGGCCGCTGCATCATGTATAACAAATGATTGCAGCGGTTTTTTCGTTGATGGAATAGTATGTGAGAATTATAGCGGGGGTTGCTATATCAGCATGTACAAATTAATAGAGGGTAGTAAGTAATAATGACGTATTTATCTGCAGTAATCGTTGAGCCTGAAGTTAAGGCAACTGCATCGGTTATCTGGTTGCATGGGTTAGGTTCTAATGGACACGACTTTGAGTCGATTTTACCTGAGCTTCATTTGTCTGCTGATGCGCCGATAAGGTTCATTTTTCCACATTCACCGTCAATGCCTGTAACGGTTAATGGCGGCATGGTTATGCCAGCTTGGTACGATATTTTAGAGATGGGCGCAGGAAGAAAGTTGAATATTGAGCAGCTAAAAACCTCTGCAGAACAAGTAACCCAATTAATAGACCGAGAAATTGCTAATGGTATTGCCAGCGAGCGGGTGATTGTAGCTGGTTTCTCTCAAGGAGGAGCGGTTGCTTATCATGCAGCGTTAAGTTACCCGCAGCAATTAGGTGGTTTGCTGGCGTTATCGACGTATTTTCCCACAGCAGATATTATCGCTATCGCTGAAGCAAATAAAAATCTACCGATTAATGTAATGCATGGCTCCTTTGATCCTGTTGTTGTACCTACGATGGGGAAAAGTGCCATGAAATCACTGCAACAATTAGGCTTAGTGGCGTCATGGCGAGAATACCCAATGGAACACCAAGTGTGTTTGGAACAAATTAAAGATATAGCGAAATGGTTCACTCAGCAATTTAAAGTGTAGGGTAAGGCCTTAGCCTAGTGTATCTCAGGTTAACCGTAGTTAACCTGAGTTGATGTCATTATACGCTTAACGCTAGCTTATTAAGGTAGCTAGGGACAGACGCTTTAGCTGTCTTTGCTAACTTTTGCATGTTAGAAAACGTTAGTTGACGTAGCTTGTAATTTGACTGCACTGTATGAAGAATTTCAAGCCAGAGTTTTGCAGTCATCTCAGAATCGGCTAATGCGCGGTGAAATACACCATCGTTATCAATATTAAGTGTATGAACGAGTGTGCCCAATTTGTGGTTTGGCGCATCTTGAAATAAGCGACGTGCAATCAGCATTGAGCAAGTAAACTGACCGTCATATTGACGGTTGATCTGTGTAAGTTCAGCATCTAAAAAGCGTTGATCAAATGAAGCGTTGTGAGCCACAAGATTATAACCTTGAATGAAATCTGCGAATTCATCCATCACTTCATCACAAGGTGCAGCAGTGGTTAGCATGCTGTTTGTGATGCCTGTATAGCCTTCAATAAAGCTGCTGACCCTGAACCCAGGGTTCATTAGTTTTTGAAAGTGGTCGACGACAATCCCGCTTTCCAGTTTCACTGCACCAATTTCAATGGCTCTGTCACCCATGTTTGGTGATAAGCCGGTTGTTTCGAAATCGAGTACAATGACGGTGTCGGCATTAGTTTGCATGTTTATTTTATTACCTTATCTATTTCTTAGAAGCCGCGACGTTTCCAAAACTCACCTTCATCTCTTGCGTAGAGGTTGAACGTTTTTTCTGCAATGACTTTATTATGCATCTCAATTGTCATACGCCATGGCCCAATTTTATTTGAAATTGGTTCCCATATTGTATCACCTAAATAGAAGTCCCAATCATTGGTACGAACGTGGAGTTCACCATCAAATGGTTCTAACTCTTCACCATCATCATCGGTAATGCCTGGATGGTAGATGCAATAGCGGATTTTCTCTCCACGGGCTTTTTTTATATTGATAGTGAAACCAAACTCAATATCGATTTCAGCCGGCACATCAGTCGTGAAGGTTTTAACTTTGGGTAAATGTTTAGATTCAGCATCCCAAGTTGTATGAATCCCATAGGTTTCAATGCTGACAACGGGTTTTGATTTTGCCATTGTTGGTTTTTACAAGAGGGAAATGTAGGGGCGATTATACCTAATCTTCAAAAAATCCCTAATCTTCAAAAATTTCGTAGTTTCAACATGTACCACCCGATGGCATCCTGCCATCGGGTATGCGCATTATAAAGATAAGTTATTCTCCCTCTTCGTCATCGCTAGGGGAGCCTTTAGCGAAATTTGTATCGAGTTCTTCATCAACTGAATCTTCAGCTTGTTTGTCGATGATGTTATCTGACACATCTTGGTTTGGTGCGAAGATATTTTTTAGCCAATCAAACATAAGTTAGCCTTAGTGGCATCACCACAGCAGTCTATCGATTCTTCATGGTAATTGTAGTGTAAAGGAAGGGGATGTGTATGAGATAAGAAACAAGACAAACTTAGAATGTGTCAACGTTAAGCTCCTGTAACACATATTTCAAATATCGATTTTTTATGTTTGTATAGCATTAAAGTGCATATAAGAGGCACGTAGTAACCCGCGCATAAATGCAATCTAATGTTGCAATTTTGTGTTCTTGTTTGTTTGTGGTCTTAACATTACACATTGAATTGGTATTGTTTTATCGGTTAGACAGAAAAGTCTTGAAAAGAAAACCGAGCTAAGGTTATTATTCACTCGTAAAATTTAATCTTCGCTTAAAAAGTCCTATCTCAAGCCTCCAGAGCTAACATGTTGGTAACATATGTTGCATTGTGTGACCAATGGAAACACTCGCTAAATCTTTATCTAACTTAAATACATAAAAGATATTTTCATTACACAAAGATACGATTGCATACCGTTACTTAAATACAAACATTAAATTTATGAATATATTTCCTCTAACAATAAAAAACATATAAATGTCAGTTTTAACGTAGAGGTAAATTATGTATTTAGTTTTAGAGGTGTC
Source organism: Photobacterium minamisatsumaniensis (assembly GCF_050336695.1). Lineage (NCBI taxonomy): Bacteria > Pseudomonadati > Pseudomonadota > Gammaproteobacteria > Vibrionales > Vibrionaceae > Photobacterium > Photobacterium minamisatsumaniensis. The sequence goes on from NZ_JAKJSI010000026.1 coordinate 67,866, forward strand.
GGAATGAAGCAGATAGTTCTTTATTCTGTATTGTTGCTGGTGGGACTTGTTTTATCCCAATTACTACCAACGTTCATCGAAGGGTACGCATCAATACAACCATTCTTAATGGTTATCACTATGTCGGCACTTGCTTATATTATGATTAATGTAGGTAGAGAGTTTGAAATTGATAAGAACAACCTTAAGCAATATGGCTGGGATTATGTCGTTGCAATGACAACAGCAACATTTCCGTGGATCGCTGTTGTTGCCTATTTTATTTTCGTGCTTATGCCAAGCGATCTTTGGTTTAATGCTGATGCATGGACCGAAACATTAGTTATTGGTCGTTTTGCAGCCCCTACATCTGCTGGAGTATTGTTCGCAATGCTTGCTGCTGCAGGTTTAGGTGCAACGTGGATGTTTAAAAAAGCCCGTGTACTAGCAATATTTGATGACCTAGATACCGTATTGCTAATGATTCCATTAACAATCTTGGTTGTCGGCTGGCGCCCAGCTTTAGGCTTGACGTTACTTGCTATGCTGGTGATTTTAGCCTTGGGTTATAAATATCTTCATAAGTGGGATATACCCTCATCAGCGAAGGCTGTTGTAGGTTACTCCGTGTTTATTGCTGGCTTATGTGAAATTTTCTACATTTCGACTGATATTCATTTTGAAGTATTGCTACCTGCTTTTGTTTTAGGCTGCATGATGAAATCTCAGCACGAAACGAAAGAAGACCAGAAAGTTTCTGTTGTCGTTGCAAGTGCATTTATGGTGCTTGTAGGTTTAAGCCTGCCACAAATTATTGGCGCAGCTGAAGTCACTAATTCCGATAGTATTACAACATCAATGCCAGCAATGGGGATGGGAGAGATTGCTTTCCACGTAATGATGATTTCGATTGTGTCGAACCTCGGTAAAATGTTCCCACTATTTTGTTACCGCAAAGAAGCCACTATAAAAGAGCGTCTAGCACTTTCTATTGGTATGTGGCCACGAGGTGAGGTTGGTGCAGGTGTATTGATGATCAGCATCGGTTACGGCTTCGGTGGACCAATTGTCACAATCAGTATGTTGTCTTTAGCATTGAACCTAGTGCTAACAGGGTTCTTTATTATGGCAGTACGCAGTTTAATTCTTACGAAAGATGAAGGAGTCGCACATGAAAAAACGAGAGCTTAAGTTACTGGCAGCAGTTATGACTATTTTCCTGTTTTCATTAGTTGTTGGTCGAGCTGCGGCGTAATTAGATCTAGTTAAATTTTAATAAAATATCGCTTAACCATTTAGCGGGCTATGTATCCAGTTTACATAGCCCGTTTTTTATTTCTAAATTGCAGGTTGTGCTTGAACCGTTAAATTATTCATCCAACGTCGTTTCAAGTAGCGATTAAAGCAAAGAGATAGTTTCACTACTTCTTCTACTAGCATTGCGGCATAAACCCAGCCAAAACTCCACTCACCAAGAAAAGCACCATAAGTGGTTACTGGAATACCAATTAACCACATTGCAATAAAGTCCATTCGTAGGCAGAACATGTTTTCTCCCCCCGAGCGCAGAATACCGTTAATAATAATCATATTTAGCATGCGTAAGGTAACACCAATACTTATCACAATCATTGCAGGTTGTGCGTAGGGCAGCAATTCATCACTATCTAGGTTAAGCCAACGAATGACAAATTCGCTATTAATATAAAGAAAAATACCAATACCAATACCAATAATCAGGACAAATTTAATAAAGAATGCCGTCATGGCTTGTGCTGCATCAAATTCGTTACGACCTAGCGATTGCCCAACAAGAACAGAGCATGCAACGGAAATACCCATAAATACTGAATAGAGTAGTGACTCGAAGGGACCGATCATACTAAATACAGCGAGTTCGGTTGTGCCTAAACGACCAAAAACAATTTGGTAAGTAAGGGTACCTAGTGCCCACAGAAGTGCATTTAATGAATGAGGGATCGCCAATTTACGATAGGTCATCCATAGGGTTTGGTGGTTCGGAATTGCACGGCTTGTTAATAGCCAGTGATGGCGGTATGCCATTACCGCCCACATCATCATGACCTGTGCAAATCGAGCAATTGTTGTTGCAAACGCAGCTCCCGCTACACCCATTGCAGGAATACCCCAACCACCTTTAATGAATAGGAAGTTTAACGCGATATTTAATGCAATCGTTATAGCACCAAGTATTAGAGGTAATAGTGCATCACCACTAGAACGCAGGCTTGATTCAGTGGTAATGATCACATGCGTTAAAATTAATACCGGAAAACTGTACCAAAGGTATTGCGCGCCTTGTTCGATCACCTGAAAATCATGAGTTTGCAGCTGCATAATTTGCGGTGCGAAAAACGTGATGACAAAGGTCACTGGCACCATGATAATGGCACCGAATTTCATTGCCTGTAAAGTCACGGTTTTTGCGTGAACTTTGTCTTTATTGCCCCAATATTGCGAGACAAGCACACCATTTGCCGATGCAAGGCCAGCCATGATCATGATAGCAACAAAGTGCCACTTTGAAGCAATACCTACTGCGGCTGTTGCAGACTGACCAAAGTCACTCACCATCAAGACATCGGCAAGTGCTAGAATCGCAACCAATGCACTTTGAATAGCAACTGGAAAAGCCAGTTTAGCTACACGGGAAAAAAGTGCGTCGGGTAAGGCTGATTTTTTAATGTATTTTGTTGTCATATTAATGCCCTCTATTTACGGGGGCAAATATATAAGAGCAGGGACGTAAGCGACATGTTAGAAAAACCACAAAACCTGTGTGAATCTGTCACCCTTGAAAAGCGCTTGGATCAGAAGAAAACCCATTGGGCAGAAAAGGTGTATTTATCTGAAGCGTGTAAAGAGCGCTTTTTAATGCAATCCGACTTACCTGAGTTAACTGATAATGAGTTTTTCATGGCAGGATTAGCTGAATTATCTGATGGTTATGAAATTGAACGAGAGTGTACGACTTTACATACATTGCTGTTTTCTCTGGAAGGGAAAGGGTCACTTACCACTGAGGATATGGAGTACCAGTTATTACCTAACACACTGACGATTCTTCCTGCTGGGTTACCATTTCGATTTGAGTTATCAGAGCCTAATGGCCATTGGAAGATGGCATGGGTATTACTTGAAAAAACAGAGAAATGGCATCCGTTTGCCGCGAATGGTCAACGTGTAGAGTTTACCCAATTAAGTGAGCAGGTGTGGTCAGTTATGAATTTATTGCACAGTGAGATAGGTGGTCGTTCAAGCTATCGAAAACTGTTTGCAAGTGAGTTATCAAGGTTGTTGCTTGGCACAACTACACTGGCTCCGTCGAATTCGGTATTACGTGTTCAAAGCGTGTTTAATGAAATAGAGTCTCAGCTGCAACATAACTGGACCGTAAAGGGTATCGCAGAGAAGTGTTATTTGAGTACTGAGCAGGTAAACCGAATTACAAAGAAACTTTATCAATGTTCAACGCAACAACGCTTAATTACATTACGAATGGAAAAAGCTGTCGACTTACTGCATTACAGAGAGTGGTCAATAGGGATGGTTGCGCAGCGATTAGGCTACGCAGACCCGTTTAACTTTACTCACCGGTTTAGGCAATATCACGGTTGTTCACCAAGAGAATATAGAAAGAGATTAGGTTATTAAAATAAGCCTTATACCCAAGCTACTTGGAGTAACTTGGGTATTTGATCTCCCTATAATGAAAGACTGTCACCTTGAGATGGGAACAAAAAGGTTACGCCCAAATCATTTTGTGCCTCTAATTGTTTCTTTATGACGGTTTTAGGATCTTCGCCTTTTTTCAGACTGTACTTGATGTGACTAATAATAATATTCAAGTCTTGCAGTGATCCTTTTCCTCCAGCTAAATGCTCGAGTTTTCTCAGTTCGTGCATTAGCCAATCAGGGGTCAGGTGCCCGAATAAAAATTGGTCTTCAACACCATTGGTAAAAGAGACTTCAATGACAATTCCAGACAGTTTATCTTCCTTGATATAAGGCACTAATGATTTCCAGACCGTGTTTATTGCTTTACTTTGCTCAACGTCATCCGGGCCAGTATCACCGAAATATACAAAGGCAGTACCATTGTTATCTAACAGGAATGCTGTGGATTCAACACCGGAATGGCTGAGTGGGAAAGTTTTGACCTTTAGCGATGTTGACTTTATGTCTTGCCACTCTAGTGGAGTAAGGTCGTTCATTTGGAATTTTTTTAACTTGAAACCGTCGCCTCGGTCAGTGAAATTTGGCCATGAAACCCAATTGAAATAAGTACTTGAGAGAGCTGAATTCACAGAAGGGAGACTGTAGATTACCTTGGAGCTATCATCTGGTGAGGCAATAATCATTCCTGCAACGTGATCTAAATGTGCATGGGATATGAAATAGCCTTTTATACGTTCTTTTAGTACATATCCGACAGTATTATAGGGCGAGTCTTCAGGTACGGTAATATGATCAAAAGCCCCTTTTTCAGTAGCAATTTTGATCCCATTGACCAGTGTACCAGCATCCATCGTAACGTAATGTTGATCTTGAGATGCTTTGACCAGAAAAGCCGTGAGGTTACCGTCTTGTATACCACCACGAGAGCCTAGCGTTACCACATCAAATTGCTTAGTTGGGGTTGCACTAACCTGTAATGACAGTAGGGTAATGAAAAGAATAAAAAAATGCTTAAACATCAGATCCTCTAAATAGTCGACATCTATGTCTGGATAGTCAGACGTTATCGTGGCTATTGTAATTGAGTTGTGATGAATGCGTTGAGGTTTATTGTGAGAATATGTGAAAGGCTATGAGGCGAAAATTCAAAAAACAAAAAGTTGCCGGCATTGAATGCCGGCATCAAGATTATTTTCGCTTAGGCTGCTGGTAAGTTCGGCCCGCAACTTGGTATACATCTTTTTGCTTCATTTCAAACATGGCAAAGAAGAACCAAGCAACAAACTTAATGATGTCATCACCATCGTTCATAACCCATTCAACGTATTCTTCTTCTTGACCTTCGTCGTTCTCATGTACTGATACATGATAAATACGTTTTTCGCCGTCAATTTCAGCTAACTGAAACTGACCAGTAAGAGACACTGCTGCTTCTGAGACTTCAGTATCTTCACAAGCCTTCAGCGCTTCAAGCGCTTGTGGCAAGTTTTCTTTTTCACACAGTGCTTTAACTAGCGTTTCAAACTCTTCGTGTTGCATTACTCTAACCTCAAATACTCATTGGTATAATGCGACTATTGTAACAGTGTGAAAGCGTGATGTAGTAAAAATAATGGATTAGCATCTACCATAGTTAAGCTGAGTGCTGATTAACTAATCAGTTATAACAATGAAATGATTAAGGAAGCGATAAATGACTGGGATAACTGATCTAGATGTTTTACTAGAAAATATGTCACCAATTTTGATGGATGGCGATTTTGTTTTTTGTACTCAACATATTGAAAATGAAATCTCAGTTGAATTTGGTTCGTTATTATCACTTAAGCCCCTAGCAACATTTATGGAGTCAGAAGGCTTAACCATGGTGATTGAGAAGCGTATAGCAGACACTGAAAAGCTTGAGTATGAAGGTGTATTTAAATGTATAACCCTAACAGTTCATTCAAGTTTAGAAGCCGTTGGATTAACAGCTGCAGTTGCAGGGCGGTTAGCGGAATTGTCTATAAGTGCAAATGTCATTGCAGCCTATTATCACGATCATGTATTTGTGCCTGTAAATAAAGCGGAAGCAGCGTTAAGTGCATTAGCAAACTTCGGCAATAAATAGCCGAAGTTTGCTTACATAGCTCAACGAAGCCATGAATTGATGAAAATGCACCTCGTATCACAAACATAATGTTTGTTGTTAGTTACTCAGTGAAACATGAACTTAATAACAGATTGGGTGGCAGTATTTTGCTACACAGCGACGTTTTATTGCTAGCGATCTCACTTTGCATACATGGATTATCGTGAACGGCTCATGAAATTCCCGTCTGAATAATAACTTTGTTCTACGCCCCTTGCCTACGCCTTGCTTCCAACAGCAGGGGATGGTCTCAGGTGTTATCTTGTTGTGAATAATGAATAACCGTTATGGAACCTCATATAAAAACAAGATTAATCAAGGAGATTATCGTAGTGAAACGGAATCTAAAAACGTGTCTAGCATTGGCAATAGTAGCTTCGCTAACCGCTTGTTCAAGCACAGATATTACCAATACTGATAAGTCAGAACCATACCTCTGTGATACCCAGCTAATGTCTCAATCAGATGATTTGAGAATCTATCAAATAATGGTAGAAAGTTTTGTCGATGGCGATTCAAGTATTGGTCATGGTACGGGTTACGGCACCAGCCATCATAAAGGTGACTTACAGGGTATTATAGACTCACTTGATTACATTGAATCTCTTGGCGTGAATGCGATTTGGCTGACACCTATTTTCTATTCTATTCCAGTCGAAGGACAAGACCACTGGGCCGATCGCCTTGATGCAACAGGTTACTTTGCCAGTGATTATTTTGCGGTTGACCCTCGTTTTGGCACTATGGAACAAACCAAAGAACTTGTTGAAAAAGCACATGCGAAAGGTCTTTACGTATTCTTTGACGGTGTATTTGGTCATCATAAAGACAATGTAGTGCCATCACCAGAAGGCCGTTTGCCAGTCGGTGAGAGTAACCCCGTTAGTTATCCTGAAAGCCTAGAGTTTTACCAAGAAGTCGCAACGTATTGGATTAAAGAGCTGAAAATTGATGGTTGGCGTTTAGACCAAGCCTATCAAGTACCGACAGATGCATGGAAATCGATACGTCAAAGTGTTGATGAGGCTTCTCGCTCAGTGACTTACGTTAACAACAATGGCGAAAACGTTAATCCTCTTGGCTACATGGTGGCCGAGATTTGGAATAATGAAAACTACATTACAGAAACAGGTTATGGTGAACAAGATAACCCTGCATTGTGTTCTGCATTTGATTTTCCTGTGCGATACCGTGTGGTTGAAACCTTTGCCGTTAATGAAAGTAGTGTAGGCAATAAAGGTGGCGCTTGGCTCAATGACGGAATGAATTTACATAGCCTGTATCCTGATCATGCGAAACCTAATTTGATGCTAGGTAATCATGACTTAGTGCGATTAGGGGATTTGTTACAGCGAGGTGATATTGCATCGCCAGATGACGCTGAATATTGGTTGCGCCATAAAGCCGCACTGTCATTTCAAGCCGCATATACCGGCCCAATCACGTTATATTACGGCGAAGAGATTGGTGATCAAGTAGATGGTTATGCTGCGAAAGTAGAAGAAAACTGTGCCGTTAAAGGTCTTTGTGACGATCATGTCGCACGCACCAGCGCAAAAATTGATGGCATGACAGTGTCACTTGGTAGGCACCAAGCTGAACTTAGACAGTATGTTTCGGAACTCATGGCGTTAAGAGCGGCTCACCCAGCGTTATCATCAGGCGTACGAACCAATGTTGTTGCTAATGATAATGCCTATGTCGATCACAAGCAGGGTGTTAATGAAGCTTTGCTTTATATGGTAAGCACCACTTCTCGCGCTGATATTGTTGTGATCAATGCCGCCGGTGCGGGCTCGGACGGTGCGTTAATTGATTTACAGTCGGGAGAGCGATTTATACCGCAAGACGGTAACTACTATATCCCGTTAACGGCATTTGAAGCACGCTTCTTGCAAATTGAAGCACCATCTGCTGACGGTGTGAAATTAAACGTTGCGGCAGCTGTTTCGCTATCAGGCGAAGGTTTCATGGCGCAGTGTGATAATCCAACGGTTGAGCAAGCTGGGCCGATTGAGAAGACATTGTATGTGGTTGGTGACTTTGCGGATGCAGGTTGGAGTCATAAACCCCAAAGAGCGTATGAATACAAAGGGGACAACACCTATCAGGTTGTTGTCGATGAAAAAGTAGGTGCATATCGCATGCAATACGCAAGTCGTGACTGGTCACCACAATACACCGCAGATGGTTTAGAGCTCAAACCTGGAGTCAAAACCACGTTGAAGTCGGGTGGTTACGGTAAAGATACCGCAGTGACACTCCCAGAAGCAGGGCAATATGTCTGGAGTTTGAAGTTCAACGACAATGGTTTGCCTGAACAATTAATGGTTTCGAAGTGCCCATAAGCGTTTTTAATGAGTGATGTGCTTATATATGGCGAGAATTAGAGCCTGATAATGATAAAAGAAAGAGATCCAAGTGTTCTCTTTCTTCATTTTAGCGGATGGGCTCGATGCTATGAGTGTATAATTATGATTGTTTTTATTAGAGAAATTCGGCATGTCGACAGAATATTGTGTAGTCCTTACAACGTTTGCAGATGAACAAAATGGTGAAAAGATCATTCATTCTTTGATTGAAAAACGCTTAGCTGCCTGCGTTCAAGTTCAATCAATAGAAAGTTACTACCATTGGCAAGGGAAAGTGAATAAAGATCAGGAACGTTTGGCAATTATTAAAACGACGAAAGCGCATTACAAAGCCGTTGAAGCGGACATTATCAATAACCATGATTATGAAACCCCACAAATTATTCAGCTTCCAATAACCGCGGGTTACAGCGAGTACCTTCATTGGATAAATGAGGAGTGCTTTGATCAATAATGTATCAGTATTTTTACTCGCTATATAAGTATGTATTTTAACTATATGTTTTAAATCAATAAATGTAGTTGTACAAAAATAAAACTTGTACAACACCCTACATCGAACTAACTTTAGTTGTACAAGAGGTAAGTTTTGTACAAGGCTGGTGAGTTATGGAAATGCTTGTAGGAATTAGCGCTTGTGTCATCGGTGAAAAAGTCCGTTTTGATGGCGGACATAAACAAAATCGATTTGTGGTCGATGAGTTATCAAAATACGTAAAGTTTAAGCCAGTGTGCCCTGAAGTGGGTATTGGAATGAGCATTCCTCGATCTGCTATTCGCTTACAGCAAGTTACCGAAGGTGATGAACGCCTCGTTGATAGTAAGACTCAGGAAATTGACTACACCACGAAAATGAAGACCTTCGCTCACAAGCAAATTTCACAGTTTGATGAACTCAGAGGTTATGTTGTATGCGCAAAGTCTCCAACTTGTGGTATGGAGCGAGTGAAACTCTATGTGCCAAACGGTAATACCGTGCCAGGCGGAAGTGTTGGCATATACACGAAAGAACTCATGGAAAGAATGCCATGGTTACCTATTGAAGAAGACGGACGTTTACAAGACCCAGTTTTAAGAGAAAACTTTGTATTTCGTATTTTTGCACTAAATGATTTTTATAAAAGTGTACGTGATAATTTGTCATATGATGCTTTTGTAAAGTTTCACTCTCGTTATAAATTGGTACTAATGGCGCATAGCCCTAAAGCCTATAAAAGTATGGGTCCATTGGTAGCAAAGATTAAAGAATATGATTTAGATTCTTTTTATATAGAATATCGTCAACAGTTTATGGATGCGATTAAAAAAAGAGCCAGTCGGAATAATAAAACAAATGTACTCATGCACCTTCAAGGTTACTTTAAGAACTCATTAACAAAAGAACAAAAACAAGAGTTATCCGCACTCATTATGAGCTATAAAGATGGCCATCAGCCAATACTTGTGCCGTTAATGATGATTAAACACTACTTACGGGAATTTCCAGACCCATATTTGCAATTACAAATGTTTATCGACCCTTATCCTGAAGAATTGAAATTACGTTATGGGCTGTAGTAACGGTATGTTTACCATAAAAGAAGTATCAGATATTACGGGTGTAAATTCAGTCACATTACGTGCATGGCAAAGACGTTATGGATTACTTAACCCCGCGCGAACTGAAAAAGGGCATCGTTTATATAGCCAAGCTGATATTGAAAAAATTCAGAGTATATTAGGATGGTTAGAAAAAGGAGTGGCAATCGGGAAAGTGAGGCCATTGCTCGAGACTGCTTCTCTGTCTGTGATAGAAGACGCGAGTATTGAAACAGAAAATGATATTCGCAAGGCAGTAGAGCAACTTCTTGATGCTCTCGCAAATGTGAATGCGAGAACGCTTGATAAGCAATTAACTCAATTAATGAAAGAATACCCCCTTGATGTGTTTGATAAGCAGATAGCAGCAAGGGTAAATGGGGTTATAAACTCAAGTGATAACCCACTTTCTGCTATTCAAACGTCGCTTTGGCGAAATGTGTTAAGTGAACGGTGCCTTTTTCAAGTCGTAAAATCACGCAGAAGAAATAATAAACCTTGTGTGTTGATAAGCTTTGATGTGATACCAAGTTATCGCGTTTGGTTGCAAATGATGACATTAACCGAGATTGGTTACAGTGTGACGTTATTAACGAACTTGTCTGGGAAGCTATCACCATTAATTGTAATGATGAAAGAATTGCAAGTAAAAACACTTTATATAGACGGCGATAATAAATTAAGTCGTTATGACCAAGAGCAGCTAATTCACTTAATATATGAGGTGGAGTGTATTGTCTATTGTACTGGAAGTATTAACTCTATACATCCTCACCTATCAGAAGGGAAATATAAATAATCAGCGTATAATAAAACATGTCATGAATTGATGTTTAAACTCCCATTAACGAAAGCACATGAATACCAAATGACGAGGCTATGTTATGCACGAGCATACAGGGTTGTTATGGTTAAGAGCCGACCTACGTATTATTGATAACACAGCACTGATTGCTGCAAGAGCCCATTGCAACCAACTCATTGCGGTGTATATATCTACACCCATGCAGTGGCATGAGCATAATGTTGCTCCAATACAAATTGACTTAATTTATCGTCGTTTGTGTATTTTAAAAGAGCAGCTATCTACCTTGAATATTGCATTTGAGTTAGTGGAAGTCGCAGACTATAACGCGGTGCCTGAAGCCTTATTAGACGTTACAAAGAGATATAACATCAAGCATGTATTTTGTAATAAACAATATGAATGGAATGAACAACAACGTGATAATGAGGCGGCTCAGTTATTAGAGAATAATAAAGTAAAGTTTTCATCGTTTGATGATGCATGTGTTCTACCGCCTTCAAGCGTTTTAACGAAAAAAAGCGAAGCGTACAAGGTGTTTACACCATTTAGGCGAGAATGGATTAATGTATTTTGCCAGCAGAATACAATGCCTAAAGCCAAACCTGGTGCTTTACCTCTTGGTACCGGAACGGGTACGGATATCGCTCAGACTAAACACATGACGGTGACCTACCCAAAAGCGGACAGTATGTTGTGGCCTGTCGATGAAGACGCAATCAGGCAGAGGTTAAACACGTTTTGCTATGAGAAGATTAATGAATATAAAGATAATCGAGATATCCCCTCATTAGATGGAACGAGCTGCCTTTCACCTTATTTAGCCCTTGGTATGTTATCGCCTAGGCAATGTATTGCGGCGGTACTTACTGAATACCCTGATTGTTTAAATGACGCTGAGTCTGGTGCTTTCTGTTGGCTTAATGAAATTATTTGGCGAGAATTTTATCGTCATTTAATTGTTGCCTATCCCAAGCTCAGCCGTAATCAACCGTTTCTAGCGTGGACGGTCTCTGTACCTTGGGTAAGTTCAGAACGCAGGCTAAAAGCTTGGCAGCAAGGTAAAACGGGCTTTCCAATCGTTGATGCTGCTATGCGTCAATTACTTGCAACCGGTTGGATGCATAATCGATTAAGAATGATTACAGCCAGTTTTTTTACCAAAGACTTACTGATGCATTGGCAAATTGGTGAGCAATGGTTCATGTCTCACCTGATAGATGGTGATTTGGCATCAAACAACGGTGGATGGCAATGGGCTGCTTCGACGGGTACTGACGCTCAACCTTATTTTCGTGTATTTAATCCGACAACCCAAGGAGAACGATTTGATCCAAAAGGAGAGTTTATCCGTACATGGGTGCATGAATTAAAAAATGTCCCAGATAAATACATCCACCAGCCACATTTATGGTTGGGTGCTGATCAAATTGATTACCCATTGCCAATTATTGATCACAAGGCTGCTCGGATTATGGCAATTGATGTATTTAAAACAGCAAAAACACGTAGTACAAAAGGAGCGGTTTAGTGGGATCAGACAATTAACTAACACCGCGCGACATTGCGACCATCCGTTTTAAAATCCAACGGAGTAATATGGGAATTTCATCGACATTTTCTTCTTCAACATACTTTACCATGGAAAGGGCAACATCGGGTTTTGCGTGGCGTTTTAGTGCTCGCTGAATAATCTTTTTGGGGATTAATGGTGAACTATCTGGAATAGCAGCAAGCTGGCGGAAGAGTGGCTCAAAGCCATTAAAATAAAGATAATGTTCAATGTCGCGTTTGGGTAATACGGTTAAACGATGTCTCTCAGCATCAGATCCCAGCATATTCTTCACTGTTTCCGCGTATTTTCTTCCAGCCATATCTCCATCAGTAACCACATGCCATTCAATGCCAAGACTCTTGGCAACTTTAACTAAAGGCTTTAGCCCACTTTGTGCAAACTCAATGAGCTGTACACCTTCAGCATTAAGGTTATACCCGCAGATCCTTGCCAGTTCATTGAAAAGCCAAACTTCCGTTTCACCTTCTACAAATAACCATGCCCGAGAGAATAAAGCGCTAGGTCGGTGAACACGAAGATGAAAAGTGACACGGCGCTGCTCATCTTTGCTTAATTGATTGGGTTTTATTGAAAAGACCTTTGTCTTATTTGGGGTTCTAATGAGCTTTTTAATAGATGATAAAGGAACGATAGAACAAAGATCAGGGCTGTTACTGGTTAAGATCTTTTGCATCGGCATTTTTGAAATAAATGTCCATGCTTGGTGCAAAATAGTTGGATGTAATCGCCCCTCTGGATCCTCTAAGATCAAAATAGGACGAGAAATGCGTTTCAGTTCGACAGGGCCACGGGCTCTTATAAAAGCATTAAGTAGCCCCATGAGTAACAACCGACTCTGTTTAGTTATTTGGGGTTGAGTGAGTTGCTCTAAGGGGTTAACCGAGTACTGTGCTCTATCTGGAAAGTGTTGACGTTCAAATTCATTACGTCTGTTGTGAGGCGTGAATGCAAAATAGTGATCAACCAATGTACGCAGTGCAGTAACACTACTTTTTATCTCGGCTTGGCTAACATGGCCTGGATGGGTCATTAAACGACGGCATGTATTATCCAGCCGTCGTTCAATACGCTGATTATCAGTTTGGCGAGTATCATTTTCGTTTAGCGTTTTATCTTTAACGGGCGCTTCTCTTAACCGACGTGCATCGCGAATGCGCACAATAGGGTGAAGTACCATCAATTGACGAGCGAGTTTAAGGCTGTCATCACATGCTATAGGCTGTCCGTGATTATCAAGGAATTGCCGCAGGGTTGTAATTTTATCGCCAATGACACTACTGGATATTTGATAAAATAATGACTCACAGTCATCTTTCGTCTTAACCCAAATAGGTGTAAAAGCCTTATAACGACGAGCTTTGTGCTCGCTTGGGTAATCTTCACTGAAATGCAAAATAATGTTGAGGTGGCTGACTTTTTCATGACCTGCAGTGTAATCGACATGAAAATCAGAGAAATGGAAGGTGTAAAATTCAGCGTTTGGTGAGAGTGCAATATCAAGCGCATCGAGTAATGAGGATTTACCCCAAGCATTTTCCCCGATGAGTACGGTGAGTTCATCAAATGAAAGGGACAAACGTTTAATACCTCGAAACCCTGATATTTCAATACGCTTCAATTGCATAAGGTACCTCGATGGTCAGCCTAGGTAAGGTAATAAGAAAGTAGGTGTCCCCAACAATCGTTGATGCACCCAATTGTTAGCACCTAGCTGATACTTATAAGCCTACATGACCACGGAAAAATATGGGGTAGAGAGGGTCACATTCTTGCAAAGTCTTTAATACAAATTAGATAGTTAGAGAAAAATATAACACTTGTTGCCCACAGATTGAGTTGTTATAGTCCCGCTAAAATAAAAGCAGGTTAACGTGTTGATAAAGCGCGTGTTACAACCACATTCAGGAGATGTCGATGGCTAAAATGATACATACAATGGTTCGTGTTTTTGATTTAGACAAGTCACTGTTGTTTTATAAGCAAGCGCTTGATTTAGATGTTGCAGAACGTCTCGATTTTGATGGTTTTAGTCTTGTTTACCTTCGTAATGAAGAAAACGACATGGAGCTAGAGCTTACATGGAATGAAGGCGCAGAACCTTATACGCATGGTACAGGCTATGGCCATATTGCGGTTGCTGTCGAAGCGCTAGAAGAGGAGCATGAAAAGCTAACGCAGCTAGGGTATGAACCTGCAGAAATTAAAGAATTCTTCCGCGATGGCCAGTTATTAGCAAAGTTCTTCTTTGTTGTTGACCCTGATGGCTACAAAATTGAATTCTTACAGCGTCATGGGCGCTATCAGTAAGTATCAATGAAGCTGCAATGTAGATGAATAGAGGCTACATTGCGGCTTATTTTGATGGAATCTCGCGGTTTAACCATTTTCTCAGCATCATTCCCGAAGCAATACCGAGCACAATAAACAGTACGGCGATAGCCCCTGCTGGTGAGATAGCGGGTAGAGCAATAAGCAATTGAGAGTCGTTTCCTCCCAGTGCGAGTGATGCACCAACGCCCATGATAATACCGGCAATAAAGTGGGTCATAAGCTGGTTGATCCTGAACTCAAACTGCGCAATGGAAAGCCGTTTCTTTGCTCCTGCTGCCATACCAACGATTAACCCAGTAATGATAAGGAACCGTTGAATAGAGGGCCATTTCCCTTCCTGCATATGAAGTGTTGCAGCAGATATGTCCTTAAGCAGCTGGCTTGGTGACCAGTTAGGCACCAGGTAAGTGAGAATGCTTGCGGTTATGCCAAAGAAGATAATACCCAGTAGCAGTGGACGTTTTTCGCTGTTAACTCGATAGAATAAAATAAAGCCAACAATCAACAGTAAGGCGAGGTGAAGTAACGATGGCGATGTAGTTGCTTGAATTTTGTTATATTCAAGATTCAGTGACATTGATGTAAGAGCAAACCAGCCAATGAGCCAACCCATCACGGTTAAGAGCATATGATAATGTCCCTTCGCAAGCTTCGATATCGTTGAAATTGAACAGCCTTTGTTAACGGCTGCACCAAAGCCAAACATGAATCCACCAATGATAAAATGAAAACTGATTTGGTAGCGATCTATCGACAAATCGAGAAGCTGATCGGTAGAAAAGGGCGTGACTAACCAATACCAAAAGCCACAACATAAGATGGTAATTAAGAAAGCAGGGCGTTTTGCTAGAAGTTCATGTACCCCTCTCACCATGCATAAACCCGTTCGTTGGGTAAGGTAGCCAACCAGTGTGGCAAGAAATATTGGCAGTATATAATTTATCATTGATTAGCTCTGACACGTTTTTGTCATGCTTCTAACTATAATACGTAAAAAAAGAATGATAATTATCACTTTAAAGAGTTAAAACGAAAGAGATGTAACATAAGCAATGTGATTTGCATCATGCTGTAATATGATGTACCGAGAATAAGACGGAGACATTATTACGATTATGAGCACTAACCGCCCTGCGAAAATTACGATAGCCCACATTAACGATACACATTCACATTTTGAACCGTCGTCTGTTTCTCTAACGCTACCCCGTGAGGTACTGAATTCAGAGACATCGGTTTTTTCCAGTTGTGGTGGATTCTCGCGTGTTTCATCTGCGGTGCAAGATGTTAAACGACAAGCATACTTAAATGACCGTGAATTTATGTTTGTTCATGCTGGTGACTGCTTTCAGGGAACCTTGTATTTTTCATTGTATAAAGGCGTGGCTAACGCCCGTTTACTCAATGCTATCGGTATTGATGCCATGGCCTTGGGTAATCATGAATTAGATATGGGCAACAATGTGGTTGCCGATTTCATGGATCTCGCTAATTTTCCATTATTAGCGGGTAACTGGGACTTATCTAAAGAGCACCAAACTAAACCCAACCCGTTATTGCCAAAAGAAAATGTTCTCGCTTTTGATAACAAAACTGGGCACGCAAAATACCTAGTGAAAGATGTTGCTGGAGAACCTGTTGCGATCTTTGGGCTCGCAATTGAAAACATGGCTGGTATCGCAAACCCTGATCCAGATACTGCATTTTTGAATGTTGTTGATGTTGCCAATAATACTGTGACTGCATTAAATTCGAAGGGTATCAATAAAGTTATTGTTTTAAGCCACCTAGGTTATGAACGTGATTTAGAACTTGCTGCGCAGATTGATGGGATTGGTGCAATTATTGGAGGCCATACCCATACAATGCAAGGAGACTTTAGCAATATTGGTTACGGCGTCACGGACTCTTATGGCCAAATGATTGCCGGTACTTGTGTTGTACAGGCTGGTTGCAATGCACTTGCACTTGGTCAGCTGCAAATTGATTTTAATGCTGATGGATCTATTGCTAAAGCAAGCGGAATCAATCAGTTACTGTTAGGGCGCCAGTTTACATTAGATGCAAGCCGTAATGAGCATCTTGAAAGCACCAGTCATGATGCCGTTAAAGCGTATTTGCTTTCACAGCCGAATGTTCGTTTTTGCATTAAAGACCCACATATAGAAAATTTACTGAATGAAGATTACCGACCTGCAGTGCGTAAACTTCAAACACAACATGTCGCGGAAATTGCTGAACCACTTCGCCATATTCGAGTTCCTGATCATAGAGGCGGAAGCCAAATAGCGCCTTTAGTTGTCGATAGCTTTGTATGGCAAGGGCGTCAACTTGGTTATGAGGTTGATTTTGGTATTCATAATGCGGGTGGTGTTAGAGCATCGTTACATAAAGGCGTAATTACGTCAGCGGATATTTCAGGACGGTTATTGCCTTTCGCCATTGGTTTAATGGTGTATCAAGTTAAAGGTCGCCAAGTAAGAGCAGCCCTTGAAGGTGCGATTGATAATGCAATTGATAATGGGGTAGAAGGAACGGGTAGCGGTAGTTTCCCTTATACCTCACACTTGCGATATATCTATCGTTGCTGTGCAGAGAAAGGTCAGCGCATAGAGGGGCTGCAAGTATTAAAAGTAGGGACTTGGTGTGATATCGATGACGATGAGGTTTATTCATCAATTTCTTCGGGTTATACCGCAACAGGTAAAGAAGGTTATGGTGCACTGCTTGATTATGACGTTGAACCTATTGCGATAAACCGAACGATGGCAGAATCATTTGAGGCTTATGCTCAAAGCCAGCAAGTAATTTCAGCTCCTAAAGCGGAACTCGCACAATTTATTCCTTGTGGATGCAATTCCATCGTCGCCTAGCGAATAAATAGCGTTGCTGTAATTCCTTTGGGATTACCAAATTTTTAGCCGTTATAAATAAAAGCCGATTTATGATCGGTTTTTTTTGTTTTTTCCTAAAGTATCGTTCGAATCTGACGATAATATAAACAATAAGGAAATAGATTGTTTTTATGATGGGCTCGTTTCATTTCAATACAATTGATATCGATTAGAAGCATAGCCTAATGGAGAGAATAATGACTCGAGATTGGTTTGATATGATGTTAGTGGGCGGCTGGGTTTCAGCGTGGGGCGTTATTGTTTATTTCATTCCAGCGATTGGTGTGTAATACCGGCTAAATAGAAGATGTTGGCTCTTGCTGATTACTGCAAGCTGAGGCCGAGTATATTACTCGGCGTTGATATAAAGGCCGCGGTGTATAATGTCTTTGCTTCTTTTATCGATAAGTCTTCAACGACGCGATAGGCTTCTTCTTTAAAGGCTATAATACCTTTGGTAATTGTCTGTGCCATGAATATTCTTTCACTCACTAATTGGGTATACCTTCCATTACTTCAGTAAGGGAAGTATCTAACGATAAGCGGCCATGTGGCCGCTTATCGTGTCTACATGGTGCTTGTTTGGATTATTACTGGTTGTTGCTGGAGCCATTTATGGCGGACTTAAGTAATTCAAATGATGCTTGAACCTGGTCTAGCGGTGAAGCGAAGTTCATTCGATAGAAGTTTTCATTCGGCTCACCAAACCATGTACCTGGTGTGAGTGCCATTTTTGCTTGCTCAGTCAGTAATGATTTAAGATCAGAGGCTTCTAAATTTAGCCCAGAAAAATCAAACCAAATCTGGTTGGTTCCTTCTGGGGCAAATGCCTTCACTTGTGGGAGTTCATTCGCCACAAAATTCACAATCCAATTTCGGGTGTTTTGGGTGTAATTCAAGAACGCATCAAACCACGCTTTACCATGCTGGTAAGCCGCAATCGTAGAGTAGGTAGTAAATGCATTACCATGATCAAGAGACATAGATGCTGACGTCGCTTTGATCTTTTCGCGTAATAGCTGATTATCGCTGTAGATATACCCATTAGATATACTATTCAGACCGAAGTTTTTAGCTGGAGAGCCAATAATGGTTAGGCTGTTGTCATAGTCTAATGTCGTCATACTGGTGAAGGTTGAACCCTCAAAAATAATATCACCGTGTACTTCATCACTAATGATGATCGTCTGATATTTTTCAGCAATCGCCACCAGTTGTTCTAGCTCTTCTTTGGTCCATACACGACCAACAGGGTTATGTGGGTTACATAGCAACACCATTTTTACGTTGCTGCTCTGTAATTGTTGTTCGAATTCTTCAAAGTCCATAACATAACGATCACCTTCAATTTTGAGTGTGTTATTCACGGCTTTTCGACCTGCTGATTCAATCAATCGGCGAAATTGATGGTAGACAGGTGTTTGAATCAATACGCCATCGCCTTCTTGTGTGAAATCACGGATTAATAATGCAATTGCACTTAGTACACCAGGCACTTGAACAAAGTGATCAGGGTTTAGGGTGATGTTGTGTCGTTCTTTATTCCACTCAGCAATTGATTGAAAAACGGTTTTTGAATCGAACTCATATGAGTAAGTTTCACGACTGACTAATTGCTGCATTGCCTTGCTAATTGGTGAGGCAATTGGAAAATCCATATCTGCAATCCAATACGGTACAACATCGTCGCCACCGTAAATTTGGTTGAGCATTTGGCTATCGCGCTTAATGAATTTGTCAGTAATGTGTGCATGAGTAGGTGTTACTTGAAACATGGTGTTCTCCAGTCATTTTCGTTTTATACAACTAAGACGGACTAATAAAGAAAAAGACGTAGCAAAATAGAATTAATTTCCAAAAAAGTGGAAATATTGGCATGAAGAGGGAGTTAGAGATTAAGAAAGTATGGGTATAAGGATAGAGGTGTTGATATACCCATGCATGTAACCAATGTATCAGTCACATACAGCATTATTTATACGATGTAATAGCTACATGTGACTTACATTGGTATGTGTTTAATGGATTAACAGCGATGTGTGTTTGGCAATAATATCAGTGTATTAAAGGTTCACTTTGCAACATTGCCTGCCACGTTTAGTGCATCCCATGTTCTGGCGAACGGTGGGGCATAACTAAAATCAAGGTAGCCCAATTGCTGCGTTGTCATCTTGGCTGTTATCGCTACGCTTAGGGCATTAAGGCGTCCTACTGCACCTTTCTTACCCACAATCTCCCCACCTAATAAGCGTTTAGACTCAGGGTGATAGACCAGTTTTATTTTTATATCTTCTTGCCCTGGATAATAATCGGTTTGGTTTTTATCTTTAATGACTGACGTTTTGACGACCATTTGATGTTGATTCGCAAGCCATTCAGATACACCAGTACTTGCCAGTTCAAAGTCCAGCACCTTTAAAGAAGATGAACCTAAAAAGCCATCGAGGTAAACCTCATTGCCTGCCAATTTATCTGCCATCATTCGTGCTTGTTTATTCGCAGTAGTTGCGAGAGGTAGATACACGGGTTTATTCAACACGAGGTGGTTAACTGTTGCACAATCGCCAACTGCATAAATGTTCGCAGTAGGTGTTGAACCATACTCATCAACCAAAAGTGCGCCATTGGCAGCTTTCGGTAAATCAAACATCGCAGTATTGGGTTTAAAACCAAGGGCTAAAATTACAATATCGGCTTCGATTTCATCACTGCGTCCTCCAGAGCTATTAGTGGTCGATATGATGTAGCCATTCGTTCCGTTATCACTGATGTGATTAACTTGCGTACCTGTCATTAGGCGAGTACCCGTTTCCCGAATCGAGGCCTCAACGTCTGCTATCATTTCTGGGCTAAATTGTCGGCTCATTATGTGCGCTTCACGCTCAATGAGAATGACCTCTTTACCTAAATCATGGGCTGCATCGAACATCTCTAATCCAATAAAACCCGCTCCAATGATAGTAATGCGCGGTTTATCGGTGTTTTGCAATGCTTGTTTTACCGCAATGCCGTCTTCCATGCTGGTTAGCGTGTAAACATGATTTGGGTTGTACTCTATCTTCTCACTGTTACCCGCGTAAGCAGTAAAGTCGGGTACGATTGGGCTAGCGCCCGTTGCGATGATCAGCTTATCGTAATGAAGCTGTTGCTGCTTTTCATTATGTAACGTTGTAACAGTTTGCTCGACAGGGTTGATGCCAATGACCTCTGTTTTTACGCGAACATCTATACCTGAGTCTATGGCTTGTTGCGGTGTACGTGAAATCATACGATCAGTATCGTCAAACTTCTGTCCAACAAAATACGGTAAGCCACAAGCGCCGAATGAGAGATAACTGCGTTTTTCAATGACGATAACGTCATCTGTTGGTTGGTTTCTTCTGTATTTAGCGGCAAAGCTCATACCTGCGGCACTGCCACCTAAAATAACGACTTTCATAGTAATAACTTCTTATTGATAGGGCACCAAGTTAGGTGCCCTTTAGATTAATTGAAACAAAGTAACGTGAGATTAAGCGACGATTTCATTGTTGGGTTTATCTTGGTTAGATAATGTTTCTTGAGCGTTATATTGCTCGACATCCAGAGAGTCGTTGCGCTTAGCGGTAATCACACCTGATAACATGGAACCTGAAATATTCAGGGCTGTACGTGCCATATCAATCAAGGCTTCGATAGAGACTAAAATGGCGACGACCGTGATATCTAATCCCATGATGGTAAGGACGGCTACGGCTGCGAATGTCGCACCGCCACCAACGCCAGCGATGCCGAATGAAGCAATCGCGATCACCGCAACAAGCTGTAGGATGAAGCTCAAGTCAACGGTGATACCCATAACTTGTGCTGCCATAATAGCGAGCATTGCAGGGTAAATACCGGCACAACCATTTTGGCCAATACTGGTGCCGAATGTCGCAGACATATTGGCGGTCTCTTCATCCACACCTAAACGCTGAGTTTGTGTGTCAACGTTAAGAGGGATGGCAGCCATACTAGAGCGTGAGCCAAAACCGAACAGTAATACTGGCCAGATTTTTTTCGCGAATATTTTTGGTGATAAACCAAATAAAGCAACCAATGCAAGATGAATGGCGAACATCACCCCGATGGCTGCATAACTTGCCATGAGGAAGCGTCCCATTTCAGCCAAAGCAAATAAGTCATTGGTCATCATAAACTTTGTCATTAGAGCGAAGACGCCATAAGGGGTTAACTTAAGAATCTCACGTACCATCGACAGTACGACTTCTTTAGTCGCATTGATGAAGTCGACAAAGCTTTGGACTTTTTCTGGTTTACGCTTTCTTACCTGAAGCACGCTAAAACCTAGGAACATACCAAACAGCACGGTAGACAGAGTCGATGTTCTTTCAACGCCTGTCAGCATCTCAAAAATGTTGGTTGGAATGATAGACAACACCAAGCTAGTCAAACTGTTATTCGACATGAGCTCTTGGGTTGATAGCAGCGTGTCACTGCGTGCTTCTATCGCATTATTTGTCCCCATTACATTGACTAGGCTGTTTGCATCGATATTAAACAAATAAATACTAGCAATACCGACCACGGCAGAAATAGCAACGGTCACAATCAATACCCCAATAATCTTGGGAGCGATTTTTGATAATGCGCTATTACCTTCAACGTTCATTATTGAGGCTGTCATGGCAATAAATACCAATGGTATAACTATCATTTGTAGCAGTTTGATGTAGCCGTTACCGAAAATGGAAATCAGGTCAGAAAATTGCGCGCTAATTTCACCGTCCGTGCCCAATATCAGTTGAATGGCACCACCAAATAACAAACCGCCGACCAATGCACTTAGTACGCGGTAGTTAAAGCTTTTCTTGCGCGATTTCAAGCGGGATAAAACGGCATAAAACCCCAAAAAGGCAACAATTAGCGTGATTAAGATTACGCTCATGTAAGGCTCCCAATATTCAATAATTCATAAGAGGGCCACGAAAAAACGTCTGTTTATTTCTGTGRCCAGATATTGCTTGTCATCCGGAATATCACAGCCCATATAACTGTCACCCGGTGAAGTAATGCCTGTAAGACGAATCAAGAAAAAAAAAGACGCTAAAAATCGAAGTAAAATTACAAATAATTTTTTTTTGAATTATTTACGCCCCTATGTTCATTTCACCACCTAGCCTGAATACGGTAAAAAATATGAAGGTTGCCTTTGTCGATTCTTATCGAAGATATAGACGCTGTGAATTCAATATTCTCTGCTATATGTTGATTTTTTGCGCAAGTTTTCCAGTGTTTAATTCGATGTTTTATGGTGTTACTAAACGTCTTTTTCTGGGTGGTTTTCAACCAATTACCATGAGGGTAAGTCAAAAGTAGATGTTTTTAGTACGAAACATTTAAAATATTCATAAATACCAGTAAATACATAAAACCCCTTAAAATTCATCTTGTTATGTTGCGGTGTGTTTTTTCATCTTGCTTTTAATTCATTACTGCACGAAACATTATTTTGACTTCCTTCTGAGAAGATGTAAGTCTATTTTTAATTAAACGTTCAATTAAAAAACATTTGAGTAACAGATATGCCAAAAGTAGGGATGCCAGAAATACGTCGACCGCAGCTTGTTGAAGCGACGATGAGCGTTATTGATGAGGTCGGATTATCGGGGGCGAGTGTGGCCTTGATCAGCCGGAAGGCAGGTGTCTCTCCGGGTATTATTAATCACTATTTTGGCGGCAAGCATGGTTTATTGGAAGAAACGATGCGATCTGTACTACGTCAGCTATCAGTAACGGTGATTGAACACCTTCGTGCTGTTGATGGTAACGATGTTACGACAAGGATTAAGGCAATTGTCACTGCAAACTTTGATAGTCATCAGGTCGATAGCAAAGTTGTTAAGACATGGCTGGCATTCTGGGCGCAATCAATGCACGACAAGGATTTACATCGACTTCAACGTGTTAATGAGCGCCGCTTGTTGTCACRCCTTCGATGTGAACTTAAGAAGGTCTTACCGACAGAGAAGGCCATTTTTGTTGCGCAGGGAATTGCCGCGTTAATTGATGGTATTTGGCTTCGAGGCGCGCTAAATCCAGAAGGGATTTGCCCCGAAAAAGCACAGAAGATCATTTCTGACTACCTCGAAAAGCAACTCGCCCCTTATTCCAGCTGATGTGAAATCACATAATAAAATATTAATTATCAAGGCATTTTGATGAAAATGAAGTCCCTCTACATCCATGGTCAAGCAACTGATGTCTCATCAGGAGAAACGTTTATTACCTCTAACCCTGCAACGGGTGAACAACTGGCTGAAATTGGTCATGCATCAGCTCAAGATGTTGATCGCGCCATTGTATCGGCTCAAGAAGGCTTCAGAGTATGGTCAGCCATGAGTGGTATAGAGCGTGGCCGTATTTTGATGCGTGCGGTGGCCATTCTTCGAGATCGCAACGACGAGCTAGCACAGCTTGAAGTCAAGGATACTGGGAAACCGATCCAAGAAGCTATAGAAGTGGATATAGTTACTGGTGCGGATGTTATTGAATACTACGCGGGGCTTGCCGCTACGATACAAGGGCAGCAACAAGACTTGGGGCACGGTCAGTTTTTCTATACCCGCCGTGAACCTTTAGGCGTCTGTGCTGGTATTGGTGCGTGGAACTACCCAATTCAAATTGCAATGTGGAAATCGGCTCCGGCATTGGCAGCTGGCAATGCAATGGTGTTTAAACCATCGGAAGAAACGCCGTTATCGGTATTGAAGCTTGCTGAAATTTACACTGAAGCCGGTGTTCCCGATGGCGTTTTCAACGTTGTGCAGGGTGATTATCGTGTCGGCCAAATGCTGTCTCGCCATCCAGATATTGCCAAGGTTTCTTTTACTGGTGAGTCAGGCACGGGGAAAAAAGTGATGGCTGACGCAGCCGGTACACTTAAAGATATTACGATGGAGCTTGGCGGAAAGTCACCCCTGATTGTATTTGATGACGCCAAGCTTGATAACGCCGTTTCCGCAGCCATGCTAGCCAACTTTTATACGCAAGGTGAAGTCTGCACCAACGGAACTCGTGTGTTTGTTCATGATGCAATTTACGATAATTTTATCGAGCAGCTAGCCTACCGAACTAACAAATTGATTATTGGTAACCCTGCCGATATGTCGACCCAAATCGGTTCACTGATCTCTGGCGAACATCTAGAAAAAGTACTTGGTTTTATCCAAGCAGCTAAAGAGTCGGGTGCGAGACTTATTTGTGGTGGTGAACGTGAAGCTGGCAACGGGCTTGATAAAGGTTTCTTTGTTCAACCAACCATTTTTGCTGATTGCACTGACGATATGCCTCAGGTTAAAGAAGAGATTTTTGGTCCTGTGATGTCGGTACTGCGTTTTACTGATGAAGATGAGGTGATCAAGCGTGCTAATGCAACGCAGTACGGGCTTGCTGCAGGTTTGTTTACCCAAAACCTTTCTCGTGCCCATCGCGTAATTGCCCAAATAGAAGCGGGTATCTGTTGGGTGAATACATGGGGAGGTTCGCCGGCAGAAATGCCTGTCGGGGGCTATAAACAATCTGGCATTGGCCGTGAAAATGGCATAGACACACTTAACCATTACACCCAGAACAAGAGCGTGATGATTGAGCTTGGTGATCTTGAATGTCCTTACGATTAAGCCAGAAGGTACCTGCTGTTCTGGAGTGACAGCAGGTATTGAGAGCAACAGCAGGTTTAAATCTAATTGTCGAATCGAAAGGGAAATCAAATGAACACAACATACGATTATATTATTGTCGGTGCTGGATCTGCAGGCTGTGTACTAGCCGATCGTTTAAGTGCTTCAGGTGAGCATCATATATTATTGCTTGAAGCTGGTGGAAGTGACAAAAGCATCTTTATTCAAATGCCAACGGCATTGTCATACCCAATGAACAGTGAAAAATATGCATGGCAATTTGAAACACAGCCCGAGGCTGGGCTTGATAGCCGCAGCCTTCATTGCCCGCGAGGACGTGTACTTGGTGGTAGCTCCTCGATAAATGGGATGGTTTATGTGCGGGGACATGCTTGTGATTATGATGAGTGGGTAGAGCGGGGGGCAGCTGGTTGGAGCTACCAAGAGTGTCTACCATATTTTCGTCGTGCTGAGTCATGGGTTCGTGGTGGAAATGAATACCGAGGTGACGATGGCCCTGTCGCAACCTGCAATGGCAATGATATGGCGCTTAACCCGTTATATCAGGCATTTATCGATGCAGGGCAACAAGCGGGCTACCCGAAAACTGATGACTATAACGGTTATCAACAGGAAGGATTTGGGCCAATGCATATGACGGTCGATAAAGGTGTACGTGCCTCGACCTCAAATGCCTACCTGCGCCGCGCGATGAAGCGCGATAACCTTACAGTAAAAAAAGGTGTTGTAACCCGCAAAGTACTGGTTAAAAACAAACAAGCGATAGGTGTTGAAATAGAGCTCGGCGGTAAAGTGCAGTCGGTTTATGCCAACACCGAAGTATTGTTATCTGCAGGCTCAGTAGGATCACCGCAACTTCTTCAGTTATCAGGGATTGGCCCTAAAGCGGTATTGGAGCAAGCTGGCATTGCTGTTGAACAAGACCTACCGGGTGTAGGCGAAAACCTACAAGATCATCTTGAAGTGTATTTCCAATATGCTTGTAAACAGCCAATTACTCTGAACAGCAAATTAGGGCTTATTAGCAAAGGATTAATTGGAACGCGTTGGATATTACAAAAAGACGGCTTAGGAGCAACGAACCACTTTGAGTCATGTGCTTTTATTCGCTCTCGTGCCGGTTTGAAATGGCCCAATATTCAATATCATTTCCTACCAGCTGCTATGCGGTACGATGGCCAAGCTGCCTTTGATGGTCATGGTTTCCAAGTACATGTTGGCCCCAATAAACCGCATAGCCGTGGACGAATTTGGGTAACATCACCTGATCCTCACCAAAAGCCAAACATTGAATTCAACTATATCAGCACTGACCAAGATAAGCAGGATTGGCGCGATTGCATTCGTTTGACCCGTGAAATTCTAGCGCAGCCTGCTATGGATGAATATCGCGGTGAAGAGATCCAGCCTGGTGTCGATATTAATAGTGATGACACGATTGATGCCTGGGTTCGGCAAAATGTCGAAAGCGCCTACCATCCATCTTGTACTTGTAAGATGGGAGCGGATAACGATCCAATGGCAGTGCTTAATCAAAATTGCCAAGTCCGAGGAATAGAATCCCTGCGAGTGATCGATTCTTCCGTTTTCCCGACCATTCCTAATGGCAACCTTAATGCCCCAACCATCATGGTGGCAGAAAAGGTAGCTGATATCATCTTGGAAAATACGCCACTTTCACCATCAAAAGCACCGACATGGATAGCGTCGAAATGGGAAACAGAACAGCGTAATTGTACGGCTCAGCGGCCCATGCATACTTAACAATTAACTCTTTAAAACAAGGCTTCATTAGGGCGTTTTTACGTTTCCTAAGGGATCTTGCAACCTAAAAACTGCTAGTCATATTCAACATGACTTAGCATTAAAATAATGGATAAAGGAAAAGTCATGAAGACGAATACAGCCATCAAACACACACTTGTAGGAAGTACCGCTTTATTATTAAGTCTATCTGCGTCAACAGCTTTTGCTGCTCAATGCGATACGGTGCGTTTCTCTGATGTTGGTTGGACTGATATTACCGCAACAACCGCGATTACTAGCGAAGTACTTCAAGGACTTGGCTATGAAACCTCAACGCAGCTGTTGTCCGTACCTGTTACATATTCTTCGCTGGCAAACAACGATATCGATGTTTATTTAGGTAATTGGATGCCGACAATGGAGGCGGATATTGCCAAATATCAAGAAGACGGTTCAGTTGAAACCGTTCGTGCCAACTTAGAAGGGGCAAAGTATACACTTGCTGTACCTAAATATGTTTACGATGCCGGTGTACGTAACTTTGCTGATTTGGCAAAACACAAAGATGAATTCCGTGGCCGTATTTATGGTATCGAGCCGGGTAACGACGGTAATCGCCTGATCCAAGATATGCTCGATCAAAATGCATTTGATTTGAAAAGCTTCCGCTTAGTTGAATCCAGCGAAGCAGGCATGATGTCGCAAGTAAAACGCGCGGTTAATCGCAAGCAATGGATCGCTTTCTTAGGTTGGGCTCCTCATCCAATGAACAGCAACTTTGACATGGTTTACCTAGATGGTGGTGATGATTTCTTTGGTCCTAATTACGGTGGAGCGAGTGTCCATACCAATGTTCGCCAAGGCTATCTCGAAACGTGCCCAAATGTTGGCCAACTATTACAAAACTTAAGCTTTAGTTTGGAAATGGAAAGCCAATTGATGGGTAGCATTTTAGACGACAATATCAAGCCAGATGCAGCAGCTAAAGCTTGGCTAAAAGCGAACCCAGAAGTATTAGAAAAATGGCTTGAAAAAGTCACAGCGCGCGACGGTACTAATGCAAATGAAGCCGTTAAAACATATCTGAATATTTAATTAAAAGCCCAATGTTTATTCTGCTAGTGCAGCGGGAGCTGTGCTAGCTGCGGTTACTGTGTTTATATACAGTAGTGCGTAAATATAACAATATGGACCATTAAGGAGTAACAATGGACTTTATTACCGATCATAAAATCCCGTTAGGCGATTGGATGGCATCCTTCGTGGATTGGTTAACCTATAACGCCGCAGGTTTTTTTGATTCGCTTTCTTATACCTTAGAAATAATGATCATGTTCTTGGTCGACTTGTTTAAATGGTTTCCACCAGCAGTCCCTATTGTAATGACTGCTTTATTGGCATGGTTTCTTCACCGAAGTCTTCCGTTGGTCATCTTTGTCGCTGCTGCATTGCTGTTGATCATGAACCTTGGTTACTGGGAAGAGATGTTAGAGACGCTTGTACTGGTATTAACGGCCACGATGTTTTCTTTATTGGTGGGGGTTCCAGTAGGAATTTTAGCGGCACATAAACCATGGTTGTACACTATTTTACGACCGATGCTTGATTTAATGCAGACCATACCAACATTTGTTTATCTTATTCCAACCTTAGTGTTATTTGGTTTAGGGGTTGTTCCCGGCCTTATCTCTACCATTATTTTTGCCATTGCCGCTCCAATTCGCCTGACCTATTTAGGCATTAGCCGAGTACCGGAAGAACTGGTCGAGGCGGGGAGAGCATTTGGTGCCAGCCGTATGAAGTTGTTGTTCAAGGTTGAGCTACCGGCGGCAATGCCAAACATTATGGCAGGGGTTACACAGTGCATTATGTTATCGCTGTCTATGGTGGTGATTTCTGCGCTGGTAGGTGCTGATGGCTTAGGCAAGCCTGTTGTTCGCGCATTGAACACAGTGAATATTTCACAGGGGTTTGAAGCAGGGCTCGCGATTGTTTTGGTTGCAATAATATTAGATCGCCTATGTAAAACACCAGCCAGTCAGAACAGAGAGGGATAACCATGAGTGCTATTAGTATAAATAATCTGGATGTCATCTTTGGTCAACAGACCGGAAAATCATTAGCAATGCTTGATAATGGCAAAAGTCGTCAGGACATTATTGATGCCACGGGTGATGTAGTCGGTGTACACGATGTAAGCCTTGATATTGAAAAGGGTGAAATTTGTGTGTTGATGGGGCTTTCTGGTTCAGGAAAATCGAGTTTACTGCGTACGATCAATGGGTTAAATACCGTTAGTCGTGGCTCATTGAATATTCAAGATGGCGAGCAGGTTATTAACCTCGCAAATTGCGATAAGGCATCACTACGCCATTTGCGTACTAATCGTATTTCGATGGTTTTCCAAAAATTTGCGTTAATGCCTTGGTTGTCGGTGTTAGATAACGCCGCATTCGGCTTAGAGATGCAAGGGATCGGAAAAACAGAGCGTCGTCGCCGTGCAGAAGCAATGCTGGAAATGGTTGATTTGGCAGAATGGAAAGATAATTACCCTCATGAGTTATCTGGTGGTATGCAGCAACGCGTAGGGCTAGCGCGAGCATTCACCATGGATAGCGATATTCTATTAATGGATGAACCATTTTCTGCGCTGGACCCCTTGATCAGAAGCCAACTTCAGGATGAGTTGCTTGAGTTACAGCGTAAGCTAAATAAAACCATTGTATTTGTAAGCCATGATTTGGATGAAGCACTGAAGCTGGGTAATAAAATAGCCATTATGGAGTCGGGCCGCTTGATTCAGCATGGCAGGCCGGAAGAGATCGTACTCAATCCAAACACAGAGTACGTTGCCGAGTTTGTGGCTCATACTAATCCGCTGAATGTATTGTGTGGTCGTTCTTTAATGACAGATGCAGCCGCGCTGGAATTACAGGACAATAAACTGGTTTTAAGTCCGCATGATCAAACTCATATCGAAACAGATGAACAAGGGAATATTACCTCGGTTACCCGTCAGGGTAAGGCGTTACCACTGTATTCATGGCAAGAAGGAGACTGTCTAGAAGCATTGAAACAAGACAGTCTGGTAATGACCAGCCCTGATATATCGATGCGGAAAGGATTGGAAATTCGTTATCGTACGGGGCAACCTGTTTTGTTGGTTGAGGATGGCCCATTAGTTGGCGTGTTGTCAGATAATGACTTCTACCATGCTCTATTAGGTAAACACTTCTCACTAGATACTGAAATAACGACCTAATTCCCCCTCTTTTTATTAGAAAGCGCGGTTTGCCTCCGCGTTTTCTAATCGATAAACCCAGGATCTAAACTCGTAATGGATAATACATTTAGTCGTCAAACTGAGTTGCCTATATTGCCGGTGCCAGACTTAAATAAAACATGTCGCAAATTCATTCAATGGGCTGAACCGTTCTTAACGGAAGCAGAAAAAGGCCAAACTCAAAAGGTTGTCGATCGATTTTTACAGCCTCACGGCGAGGGTGAAATATTACAAAATAAGCTGACAGAATGGTCTAATCTGCATACGAACATGAATTGGTCCGAGCAGGCTTGGCGAGATATTTACTTGGAATCTAGATCCTCGCTGGTGATTAACAACAATGTCTTTTATTACTTGAAAAGTAAGCTTGATGAAAAGATTTACTCGCAGGGAGCTATCGCGGCAGCGCTTATTGGCAGTATCTATAACTTTATCTCACTAGTTGATGAAAAAAAGCTTACCGTGGACATGCAGAAAGACATGCCACTTTGTATGAATCAATATAATAATCTTTTTTCAGCAACAAGAATTGCGCAGCAGGAAACAGATGAGATTAAAGTATCATCGTCCAGAAAGCATATTGTGGTAATGCATAATCAACGTATATACAAGCTTGATATACTTGATGAACAAGGCTGCATTAGACCAATGCGGGCAATTGAAACTGATCTTGATTACATTCTATCTTGCTCTGAAAGTGGGCAAAATGTTGGGGTACTAACGACATTACCGCGAAATGATTGGGCAGAAATTCGCTCCGATTTGCTTAAGGGCTCTGAGAATAATAAAGAATCAATGGCAATCATTGAAGACGCCGCTTTTGCCCTGTGCCTCGATGAAAATAATCCAGAAGAGATTACGGAAGTATCTAAACAACTACTTCACGGTGATGGGAGGGATCGTTATTTCGACAAGTCGTTGCAATTTATTGTTTTCAAAAATGGGAAAACAGGGATTAACTTTGAGCATACCGATGTAGATGGCTCTGTTATGTTGCGCCTGATAGGGTACATCTATGACACGATAGATAAGCATGTTTCTGATAGAAGCAACATGTCTATAGAGGAAAAAAGAACACTAGCGTTAAAAGCTCAAGGTATTGAATTTGATTTAGATAATACGTTGATACAAGCAATTCAAGTTGCAACCGATGAGTTTTACCAGCATGCGGCTAATACTCAAACTCAGGTCTTGGATTTTACTCAGTTCGGTAAAAATCAGATCAAGCAATTTGGTGTCAGCCCAGATGCGTTTGTCCAGTTAGCATTACAATTGGCGGAGCATAAGCTTTATGGAAAGTGTTACAGTGCCTATGAAGCAGTGATGACCCGAGCATTTCTCTATGGGCGCATTGATGTTCTGTACACGGTTTCACCTGAGTCGATGTTATTTATTCAAAATATTCGTAACCCTGATTGTAGTCATCAGACGAAGGTGAACTCTCTTGTTGAAGCTGCACGAGTACACATTGCAAGGGCGAAAGAATGCAGATTTGGTCATGGCGTTTATACACATTTACTTGCGCTTAAATACTGCTATAAAACCATTGGCCGTGACGCTGCAATTGATACGCTTCCTGAACTCTTTACCGATAAAGGGTATCAGGCTTTGACTCGCAGTGTAGTTTGTACCAGTACTACCTCTGAATACGGTGTAGAGCTTGCTGGTTACGGGCCGATTGTCGATGAAGGTTACGCAATTAGGTACTTTAAGCGAGATGATTCCATCCGCTTTAATATGACAAGTCGTACCGACATGCAGGAAAAACTTAAGCTGATGCGGCTTTATACTGAGCAGTCGTTGATTGAAATGGCTGATTTAATGCGAGGGCTAGATAGCGTTTGACTAAAAAGCCGAGCTTGTGCTCGGCTTTAATACTTTTTACTGCTTCGAAGTAGCGAATTAAACAGCCATTTCTTCGACAGATTCAGCTTGCTGAGCTTCGGTCGCCAAGCGATAAGCAGCAAGATCTTCAATGGTCAAAACTGGCATGTTATGCACTTTACCAAACTCAATCACTTCAGGTAGTCGTGCCATCGTGCCATCAGGGTTAGTTAGTTCGCATAATACACCGTATGGCTTTAAACCAGATAAACGCATTAGGTCGATGGTTGCTTCAGTGTGGCCACGGCGAGCAAGAACACCATTTGGGTTTGCTTTTAGTGGGAATACATGGCCAGGGCGACTTAAATCGGAAGGTTGTGCATTGTCAGCAATTGCCGTTTTAATGGTGGTAACACGATCGGCAGCAGAAACGCCAGTTGTTACACCTTTAGCCGCTTCAATTGTCACAGTGAAACCTGTTTCGTTTGCACTGGTATTCTTTTCAACCATCATTGGTAAATCAAGTTGCTGAACACGTTCATCAGTTAGGCATAGACAAACAATGCCTGAACATTCACGGATCATCAGCGCCATTTGTTCAGTGGTTAATGATTCCGCGGCAAAAATGATATCGCCTTCATTTTCACGATCTTCATCGTCAACAACAAGTACACCGTGACCTTGGCGAATAGCTTCAAGACCAGCTTCAACACGCTCAAAAGGGGTGCCGTAAGGGGTAAGTAGAGACTGATTCATGGTAATAAAACTCCAAATAAAAATGTTTACCAGAATCAGGGCATGGAAAGTCAGCTGAGCATTCAGTGTACAGCTCAAATAAAGAACGGCACACACCATCAAAGCAATAAGGTACTTTGATAAATGCTTGCGCTGAAATCCTCTTTCATCCGGACTATAACCGTCGGCTCTGGAATCATACCTATTGGTACTGCACCAGATCTGCTGTCCTTACTACTTGGAAAGCAGCAAGCGCTCGCGGGCTTTCTCTAAAATAATGAGACTACCGCCGGTGGGGAATTACACCCCGCCCTGAGAATTCGTTGGCAATATAGGAAATTCAATCTGTGAGTGCAAGGTAAACGATTATTTTTAATCGATTAGTTTGAACTAGACAGGCTATTGAGTGATTTATAGACGTGATTAATGACTAGACGCGACTTCACTTTTTTGTTGTTCACGTTTTTCTAATCTTGGTTTTAGCCAACGAACAAACAGTGGAAGCGCAGAGGTGGGAAATTGAATTGCCCCCATCAAGATGATGAACTCAGGCCCTAGGTAACTACCAGCAACGGTATAGGTAAGCAACACATTACGGTTAGCAGATGCGGTTGCTGCTAGTAGAGCAGTGTTGATGTCACCTTGTTTTCGAAACAGGAAATACCCAGTAGCAAAAAATATCACCGATAAAGCAAGACCTACTGCACTATAGAATAAACCAGTGCTTAAAGATTGGTCGAATACATTTCTAAAAGAGCCTGTAAGGCCAAAAGGAAAGGTAAAAACGAGAATAATTGTGACTTGAGATACCTTGCTATGCGCTCGTAGTAATAGCGGGTTGGGCACAAAACGATAGACGATAGCTGAGAAAAGCATAGGGCCAGCAATAAAAATAAGTAAACGCTGAACGTAGCTAACCATGTCTAGCTGGAAGTCATTACCTTGGAATATGAGCAGATTGATAAATAAAACAATCGGCATCGCTAACGTTGAAGCAATCGTCATTGCCATTGCTTCCAATGCATCAAGTCCAATAGAGCGAGCAATTGCAGGTGTAGCAAAAAGCGAACCTGTTGCTGCAACGCCTGCGATGGCAAGCATGAGGGAATCAGAACCACCAATTAATTTCGCAATGGTACAGCTTATAATGGTCAATAAAACCGAGTGAATAAAGGTGTAGCGCCAGATGTTAGCTTTGAATAATGTTTTTACGAGTTGGTTTTGATTCATCCCTAACAAGGTCAATAGCATCAGGAAGAAAAGGACCTGTGGCAGATAGGGAAAAATTGCAGCGGATAGGCTAGGGAATAGAAACCCAGCGACCCCTGCTAATATGAGAAAGACGGATGAATGTTTCGCAATAAAGAAAAGCATAGAAAAATCATTATAATTAACTTGTTAAGTTATTGTTACCTGAAAGGCTGATTGATTGCAAGGTTATTAGTTATTATGCGTATAAAGAGTATGATTATGCGTAAAGCGCTTGTTGTACTGAATGAAATTTCAGATGCAAAAGGCTTGATTTAACGAGGTGTTAACGCATTAGATAAACTAATCCCAAAGGCGAAATAATGTCACTTTGTGTCGATAAAACAGGCAGTTAAAATGGTTGCAGTTCAAAAATAAAACAAAATAAGAGGCAATCATGGCACAGGCAATGAATTTTGACACCATCGCAACGACAACCGCTTTGGACAAAAAAGCCTATGCGGTTAATATCAAAGGATTGATTGCACACGCATTGGACATCGTATTTGGTGGTTCAAAAGCACCAAAGCAATATAATGTTTCTGATCTACCGGTTCACATTCAAAAAGATATTGGTATGTACCGATAGTTCATCTCACTAAAAGAATGAATTAGAAACGTCGACCTAGGTCGGCGTTTTTTTATGGATTAAAGACTCAGTAATGAATTAATTTTACTCATCAATAAATGGCTGATGAAGGTTTTATTTGATACGTTATGAATATTGTTTGGTGAATGATAAATGTTATCTAGAAGTGTCATTTTACGATTGGTGGTTACTCGTGTAGCAAAACCAACATATATCCTGCTTCTGGATGAAATTTTTATTATCATGCCATGTTTTTTTTCAAAAAATGGCATGATGTCACTGTATGAAATTGATAATGGAGATAATTTAGGTGGGCTTCTTTTCAAAACTATTCGGATTGGATAAATCTGAAGTGAAAAAAACTGAGGTTGAGCCGGTTGAGTATGAAGGGTATTTAATTTACCCAGAGCCAATCGCAGAAGGAGGGCAATTTCGAATTGCTGGACGCATATGTAAAAGAGACGGCGAGGAGTTGAAGACGCATACCTTTATTCGTTCTGACTTACTCGCGTCTAAGCAAGATGCTGAATCATTTATGCTAAAAAAAGCAAAAATGTTTATTGATCAATCTGGTGAGAGCATGTTCCGCTAGGTTTGGTTATACCTGTCTATTAGCCCTATCGCTGATAGGCGGGTCTATACACTGGTAAGTAAAGCTATTTGGAAATAGTGATATTTGAACAATTATCAAGGAATGATGGTCTCTGTATCCCTCTATGGTTTCTCGTGAACTCTTTTCCTTGATGTTTTAAACAATTATCTGTCTATACAGGTGACATGTTTTGGGCGTTATATTTGGTTTTATCCGTGAATACGGTTTTTTATGCATTTTAATGTGTGAAAAGTAATTTATATTCATGGTTTGACCTCTGTCCAGGTGTTGTGAATGTTATTTTATTTCAGTAATGGAGTAACATTTTTCATAAATTACACTGTAATGATTAATTAATTCTGTATTTCTCCTACAAAATGCGTGATATTAAGCAAATGGTTTGATACAAATTTATTACTTGTTTGCCAAAGTTTAGGGATTAATAATGCAAATTGGTGTGCCTAAGGAAATATTCGCAAATGAAACGCGAGTGGCTGCGACGCCGAAAACGGTAGAGCAGTTGTTAAAAATGGGGTTCAGTGTTGCTGTTGAAACGAATGCAGGTATTCATGCAAGTTTTGACGATGCAGCTTTTGAGGCGGCTGGCGCCACAGTGGTATCAACGGAAGAGGTTTGGTCTTCTGACCTAATCTTTAAAGTTAATGCCCCTCAAGTCAATGAAGAAACGGGTGTCGATGAATTCGAATTAATGAAAGACGGTGCAAGCATTGTCAGTTTCATTTGGCCTGCACAAAATGCAGAGCTTCTAGAGAAGTTATCAACTCGAAACATTAATGTCATGGCGATGGACTCTGTTCCTCGTATTTCGCGTGCCCAAGCATTGGATGCGCTGAGTTCAATGGCAAATATTGCAGGCTATCGTGCTGTTGTAGAATCGGCGCATGAATTTGGTCGCTTCTTTACCGGTCAAATCACCGCAGCAGGTAAAGTACCGCCAGCTAAGGTGTTAGTTGCTGGTGCAGGTGTTGCCGGTTTGGCCGCAATTGGTGCAGCAGGAAGCCTAGGTGCCATAGTACGTGCTTTCGATGTTCGACCTGAAGTAAAAGAGCAGGTTGAATCAATGGGCGCCGAATTCCTTGAGGTGGATTACAAAGAAGACACTTCAACGGGTGATGGTTATGCCAAAGAAATGTCTGACGAATTTAATAAGGCTGCAGAACGCTTATATGCAGAGCAAGCTAAAGACGTCGATATTATTATTACCACAGCGCTTATCCCAGGACGTCCCGCTCCTAAGTTGATCACTAAAGAAATGGTCGACTCAATGAAAGCGGGAAGTGTGATTGTTGACCTTGCGGCGGCAAATGGCGGTAACTGTGCTTATACCGAAGCAAATAAAGTCATCACTACCGAAAATGGTGTGAAGATCATTGGCTATACCGATATGGTGAGCCGCTTACCGACCCAGTCTTCACAACTTTACGGTACAAACCTAGTTAACCTTGTAAAACTTCTTTGTAAAGAAAAAGACGGTAACATCAATATCGACTTTGAAGATGAAGTACTACGTGGTTTAACCGTTATCAAAGAAGGCGAGATTACTTGGCCTGCGCCACCAATCAAAGTGTCAGCTGCGCCACAACAGCAAGCTCAACCTGTTCAGGCACCAGTTGAAAAGGTGGAAGTACCAACGTCTCCCGTTAAGAAGTATGGCTTTATGGCGGCGGGTATTGCCGCATTTGGTTGGTTAGCAAATTACGCGCCTGCAGAATTCCTTTCTCACTTTACGGTATTCGTATTGGCCTGTGTGGTTGGTTACTACGTGGTATGGAATGTTACCCATGCATTGCATACGCCATTGATGTCAGTAACTAATGCCATCTCAGGCATTATTATTGTTGGTGCGTTATTACAGATAGGTCAAGGAATAGGGGTTGTCACTTTCCTTTCGTTTATTGCCGTCTTAATTGCAAGTATCAATATATTTGGTGGTTTCACCGTTACCAAGCGCATGCTTGAAATGTTCCGTAAAGATAAATAAGGAGTAACACATGTCTGCAGGAATCGTACAAGCGGCATATCTTGTTGCTGCGGTACTCTTTATCATGTCGCTGGCGGGTCTTTCTAAGCAAGAAACTGCACGTGCTGGTAACTATTATGGTATTGCCGGTATGGCAATTGCACTTATCGCAACAATCTTTGGCCCTGATGCCCAGGGTACAGGTTGGATCATTCTTGCGATGATCATTGGTGGTGCAATTGGTATTTACTACGCTAAAAAAGTAGAAATGACCGAAATGCCAGAGCTTGTCGCCATTCTTCACAGCTTTGTGGGTATGGCTGCGGTATTGGTTGGTTTCAATACTTACCTTGATCATGGTGAGCTAACAGGTGCGTTGTTAAACATCCACTTAGTTGAAGTCTTCATTGGTGTATTCATTGGTGCTGTAACATTTACGGGTTCAGTGGTTGCCTTCGGGAAGCTACGCGGATCTATTTCATCAAAAGCACTGATGCTCCCTCATCGTCACAAGCTAAACCTTGCAGGGATTATTGTCTCATTCTTGCTGATGGTCGTGTTTGTGAAAGCTGAAGGTTCAATGTTCGCATTGATCTTAGTAACGCTAATTGCTTTTGCATTTGGTTATCACCTAGTGGCTTCGATTGGTGGTGCTGATATGCCAGTTGTGGTTTCAATGCTGAACTCATATTCGGGTTGGGCAGCGGCAGCCGCTGGTTTCATGCTGGCAAACGACCTGTTGATCGTAACAGGTGCATTAGTCGGTTCTTCTGGTGCAATTCTGTCTTACATTATGTGTAAAGCGATGAACCGTTCATTTATCAGTGTTATCGCTGGTGGATTCGGTAACGACGGCGCAGCACCAACAGAAGATGTTGACCACGGTGAGCACCAAGAGGCTTCCGCTGAAGAAGTCGCGGAAATGTTGAAAGATGCACGCTCTGTTATCATCACTCCAGGATACGGCATGGCGGTTGCTCAAGCCCAGTACCCAGTGCATGAAATTACTGACAAGCTACGTAAGAAAGGCATTGATGTGCGTTTCGGTATCCACCCAGTTGCTGGTCGTTTACCAGGTCACATGAACGTACTGCTTGCAGAAGCGAAAGTACCGTATGATATCGTGCTTGAGATGGACGAAATCAACGATGATCTTGGTGAAACAGACGTTGTGTTGGTTATTGGTGCAAATGACACGGTTAACCCAGCAGCAATGGAAGATCCAAATAGCCCAATAGCAGGTATGCCAGTACTTGAAGTGTGGAATGCGAAACATGTAATTGTGTTTAAGCGTTCAATGAACACAGGCTATGCAGGGGTACAAAACCCACTGTTCTTCAAGGAAAACTCTCAGATGCTGTTCGGTGATGCGAAAGAGTCGTGTAATAAGATTCTTGAACATTTACATTAATGCCACACCAGCTATCTTAATTAAAGCCCGCGTTATGCGGGCTTTTTAGTACCTATTACTTTGACAAAACGTTGCTATTTAACATTGCTATTTAATTCCGTCACTTTTCCGTACAGATTGTTTGTCGGATAATAACGATCTATACTACATATGGATACGGAACAATTCCGTACAAAATGAGGAGGGGGTATGGCGACGGCACGGCTCGATTTACGCTTAGATGAAGAAGTTAAAGCTAAGGCCGAGAAAGCTTCTGCATTACTAGGTTTAAAGAGTTTAACTGAATATGTAGTGCGTCTGATGGATGAAGATGCGACGCAGGTGATTGCTCAACATGAAAGCATCACAATTGAAGGTAATGCTTTTGACCGATTTGTTGATGCTTGTGATAAGGCAAAAGCGCCGAATAAAGCACTTATTGATGCAGTATCTTTTACTAAAGAGCAAGGGATTAAGTGAGTTGGTCGAAAGAGTTTGTGGAACTCGATAAACGTACCCATGACAGAGTATCGTTCGACTGCGGTGAGCAAGAGCTAAACGTCTTTATTCAGACTCAAGCAGCAAAGCACATGCAAGCAGGTATCAGCAGAACCATGGTGTTACCTGCTTTAGTGCCTTTACCCAATCAGAAACTACCCATCTGTTCATTTTATAGCATTGCGCCGAGTTCAATCTGTCGCGAAACATTACCAGCATCGTTAGCTAAGAAATTACCAAGATACCCCATTCCAGTGTTTCTATTGGCGCAGTTGGCGGTTCATGGTGAATTTCACGGACGTGGCTTAGGTAAGATAAGTTTGGTTAAGGCATTGCAGTATTTGTGGGAAATAAATGCTCATATGCGAGCTTACGCCATTGTTGTTGATTGCTTAACACCAGAGGCTGAAGCATTCTATACCAAATATGGTTTTGAGTTTTTATGTCAGCACAATGATAGAACCCGAATGTACATTCCGATGAAAACCGTAGAGCAGCTGTTTAGTTAAGCGCTACAGAATGGCCGATTAATGAATAAAGAAAAGGAGCGGTAAGCTCCTTTTCGTTTTAGTGACAGTCTTGTGGCTATCTTATCTCTCTGGGATTGTTTCTGGTTGCTGATGAGCCGAAAACGCAGCAGCGGTATAGCTATCATGTTTGATAACCCAGTACCGCATTAATGTGAAGTACAAGGTGGCGCCAGTAATGGTGCCGACAAACCATGATAAGTCGATAAAGACTAAGGCAAGCAATGCACCCACCACAGAAGCGATAATGGCTGCTGGATTGATCTTATGCC
The DNA here is from genome assembly GCF_050336695.1 of Photobacterium minamisatsumaniensis. NCBI lineage: Bacteria > Pseudomonadati > Pseudomonadota > Gammaproteobacteria > Vibrionales > Vibrionaceae > Photobacterium > Photobacterium minamisatsumaniensis. Next base: position 107,601 of record NZ_JAKJSI010000026.1, read on the forward strand.
ACTTCCCGTACATTTCAGTGGAGTAAAGCGCATCCACGTTATAGTTTCCTTTATGGATGACATAGTAATCAACAAGCATGATCCCCAATATCGGCCCTAAGAAAGCGGATATACCAGCAACAAAGGTGAGGAAAAAGCTCTCTTGCATTATTAACCATGGGCAAGTGAATATGGCTAAAACACCAATGATGACACACGCCTTAGCCCATGAGATCTTGAAAATATCCATCGCAATAATAGCGGGAGGTATAATGTTAGCGACAAGGTTAGTGGTAACTTGAGCTAAAGCAATAAAGAACAAGATAAAGATGCTAACAATTGGCATTGGAATGTACTGGCTAATAACATCAACTGGGTTCCAAATACCAACTGCCGCCGCCCCCATAATTCCAATGAAAGGCATTAATATACTTGGAGGTAATACACCGATTACGTGTGCGTTAACATAGGTGGCTTCGCTGACACCTTTACGAGGGATGAAGCGGGTATAATCGGATACATTCAGGAAGAGTGCAGAGAAATTTCCGGTCAAGGCTGTTATTCCCAACCAAAATGGTAATGCCCAAGTTCCTTCAATGTCACCAACTGCACGTACTTCTAACCCAAACTGATCAAGGAATAGAAAGAGCAAATAGACTAAGCCGATCATGATGAATACCGCACCAATGATTTCGACCCATTTAATGGACTCCATTCCTTTGGCTGAGATCCAAATTTGAATTGCTTGGAAAGCAAAAAACCAAAGCCAGACATTATCGAAACCAATTGTCTGAATGACGATACTGTTAATGGCCTGTGCACCAAGCCATGTTTGTATTCCGTACCAGAATAGTGCTGGGAAGCCTCGTAAAAATCCGGGTAATCGAGAGCCCATGTGCCCAAAGGATGAGCGTAGTTGCACTATCATGGGGATACCATGCTTCCAACCAGCACGCCCATTAATGGCTAACATCATGGCGACTAAAATGTTAGCTATTACCAAGACGGTTATGGCTTGCCATAAGTTCATTTCTCCAAATGGAGGAATTAAACTGGAACCGAGCATGAAAGCGCCGACCATGACGGCATCTCCCCACCACATAGCAATGTACGCTTTGGGACCCAGAATTCTATCTTTGCCATCAGCGATTGGCTCTATACTTGTTTGTTGTGCTGACATTAGGTAACTCCTACCTTATCAACGGTATACAACTTCCTACTTACCGTTTGTGTTTGTGTTTGTGTTTGTGTTTTTTAATATTGACTGCTTAGATTTGGCTTTTGTTATTTTTGATTTGGGTAGCCATATGTACAGGATTTACTTGTTTGCAGTTTCATGCCAACTAATGCCTCTATTAACTTGATACCAGCAGCAGTACCATCGATGACAGGTACACCTAATGCTTCACTAAGTGGTTCGGCCATTCCAGACATACCGCCGCATCCAAGGATGATGCACTCTGACTTATCTTGTTCCAGTATTTCCTTACTGCGTATAAGTATTGCTTCAAAGGCTAATGCTTTCTCTTCAAGGGCTAATACAGGAAGGTTTACAGCGTGAATGCCCTTGCAGCGTTTGTCTAAGCCGTAGCTAGAGGCGTTATCTTCGAGAATACTAACGGAACGTTGTAGGGTCGTTATCACGGAGTATCGGGCACTAATTAGGTTCGCGATATGTAGCGAAGCTTCACCAATACCAACAACTGGTACCGAGGTTATCTCTCTTGCAGCTTGCAATCCCGTGTCATCAAAACAAGCGAGTACATAGCCATCAATATTTTCGTGTTTATTGGCTTTAATTAAATTTAATAAGTGATAAGCAGCCTGTATACCATCACTAGAGCCTTCAATACTTGCTACACCTTCATTAGGATTGGTCACAATTAGTTCGGTATCATGGCCAATGTATCTTTCACACGATTTACGAATGGTGTCAGTAAATGACGATGTCGTGTTGGGGTTGATAATCATTATCTTCATTTATCTATCCTTATGATTAGTTGTAATTAATTGTATTAGCAAAAAGTAGGCCACTTAAATTTTCAAAATTGTTTAAGATGAACAAATAGACGTCGTTGTGTATGTGTAGAAGCAAGCGGGTTGGCTATTTCAAATCATCTTGTTGGGGTTATTGTTCATCATCTGTATATAATATGTGTACAATTTTCACAATTCGCAAGATGAATGTTACTTATTTGTTAATTTAGTGTTTGGTGTGTGACGTTGGTCGAGGTTTATCTGGTGTCATGTTGGGCTAACCTTACGGTGAATAGAAACTTATTGTGGGAATGACAATAAGCTGACAAAGAGAGGAGGTTGAGTGATAAACTCTTTCGTATGAAAAAATATGTCCTATTGTTCTCACTGCTGCTCACTGGAGCATGTTCCGTTCAGGCTGAAAATTTGCCTGAACGACTAAATGGCGTTCGCTCAGAATTGTTAGCCAGTGAAGCTTTGGCGACTTATGACTTCAGGCAGCTGCAAAGTCAGTTTCCAACTTCGTTACTTGTACCTTCATCCTTATTACCACAATCAGCTTCATACCCGTTGAAATCGATACAGCGGTTGTACAAAAATGCCACGACCTGTAAAGGTCCATGGCCTGTTAGCCCCTTATTGACTCAGCCACTGGTGTTCACAAGGGCGCTGTGTAATAACTCTGTTTTACCCATTGGCTGGTTTGCTAGAGCTGGGTATATCCATCCAGGTGGTGGCAGTTATGCATTACGCTATTTAGATAAGTATCCCGATATGCAAGAGACCCTTGATGGTTATCAGCATATTCAAGAACGTACGCTTGCCCCAACAAATACCATTTTAGGGCGGCTACAGAGGATGAGTTCTGATGAAATTCAGGTCTTTATTGCGGGCGCTGAAGCGTTTATATCGAACGGTGAGTTATGGATAAGAAATGGTAACGAATACTCAGTTTATGGTCAGCCAAATTGGTCTTTAGCGTTAAGCGAATTTGATGTGAATTTCACACGCTTAAACCAAACAAGTTTCTGTTTGCTTAAAAGTGGCAATATTTGCTGGGAAGAAGAAGATAAATCACACTTAACACTCTATCTTTTGATTGGACTCTTAGTTGTGAACGTTGGCTTGCTTATCGGTTGGGGCTTATACCGTTGGCGTAATAGACGACGAGCGATGCAAGAACGTATGCTCGTTCTTCAAATACTCACTCACGAATTAAGAACGCCAATTGCTAGCTTGGCTATGACAGTAGAAGGATTCAGACGCAACTTTGATGCTTTACCTGAAAGCCTATATGATGAATTTAGACGCTTAACCGAAGATTCAAGGCGTTTAAGACAACTTGCAGAGGCAAGTAAAGATTACTTACAAGCAAATCAACAGGAACTAAGTGTCCAACATGTTGACTCATTTAATGAGTGGGTTGAATACTTATCAGAACCGTATGAGGTAACCTTAGAGTTAGCTGAAGATCGTCCTGTTGATGTAAACATATACTGGTTGGGCACCTGTATTGATAACTTGTTATCAAATGCCCATAAATATGGCGTAAAGCCAGTGACATTAACGTCATCGTTCAATAATGGAAAATTGATTGTAAGCGTTTCAGATAACGGACAGCTTGGTACGAAAGACTGGGCGAGATTAAGAAAGCCCTTCGTTAGTGAAAAAGGCTTAGGGCTTGGCCTTACAATTGTTGAATCGATGATCCGAAGAATGGGGGGACGAATGAAATTAATTGGTCCTCCAACAACTTTTATATTGGAGATACCGTGTGAATCAGACTCTGCTACTGGTTGAAGATGACCGCAACCTTGCTGATGGTTTACTCGAGAGCTTGAAAGAAGCTGGTTATACCTGCCTGTACGCTGACTGTGCGACAAATGTCGCCGACCTTTGGTCTGACGCTGATCTTGTTGTGTTAGACCGCCAGCTACCTGAAGGTGACTCGTTAAATTATTTGAAAGATTGGCTAAAGATAAAAAATGTTCCCGTTATTTTGCTTACAGCAATGGTATCGGTATCAGATAAAGTGATTGGTCTTGACTCTGGTGCAAAAGATTACCTTACGAAGCCTTTTGCAGAAGAAGAACTTTTGGCGAGAATCCGTTTGCACCTTCGTACTGGTACGGCTGAAGTGCCAGCAGCGAATGTTGTGAAAGTAGGTGATATTACTATCGATTTAGATAGTCGTGATGTTTTGTTGTTAGGTGACAACGTCACACTGACAAGAACAGAATTTGAATTGCTTGTTTTCCTTGCTAAACATGCAGGGCGCGTGTTTACGCGTGATGAACTTCTTGATCAGGTATGGGGCTATAATCACTACCCAACAACCCGTACTGTTGATACGCATATTCTACAGCTACGTCAGAAATTACCTGGCATTGAAATAGAAACATTGCGTGGAGTTGGTTACCGGATGAAATCAGCGTAGTAATGTTTAAGCTAACAACTGCGACAACGACCATGCTCATCCTTCACTCGGTGCTCTATGCGCCGAGTGTTGCCGCGAGTTGGTTTCTTCATAAAGATGTTTTTACTAGCGCGCACCAAAACTTATTAGAGGGTAAAACATCACAAAGTTTTGACTCAATGGTACAAGCTTGGCAGCAAAGCCCAACATCATTGCAGGTGAATAACCTCAATGGTTTGCTTGAATTAGCCATCACTGAAGACTGTGGCCACAGCCTTGATCAGTCGCCACTACCGACATGGCTATCCAACTTGGTCATTCAGCGAGAGATGGTTCAAAGTCAAAATCAGATTTTGCCAAAGCTAGTTATAAAAGGTGCATCAGAGTCTCGGGTAACATCGATAGATTTCGTACGTTGGCCAGAACAAAGGATACTTTCTTCGACGCCAAAGCGATTTAAAGGCGGTACTTTTTCTATTGAAACGAAGCGTTTAGAAAGGGCGAGTAGTGAAGGGCTTTATCAGTTAACCATAAATGCGGACGGTGAAAAGTCATTTACCACTTGGGTATTATTAACCGCGCCGAGTACTAAGCAAAGAATTGGTTGGATTGATAGCCGTAACTGGCGGATTGAGCGCAGTGGTTTACCTAATCGTGCTTGCCCATCACCTGTATTATCAATGGGCGTTTATGATTTGAACGATACTTCTTGGACACCATTATGGACCGAGGATGTTGACGGTAAATTACCGACGACGATCCCAAAGGTCGACTTACCTGATGGTCGATATTGGTTAAGTGTTGGTTTGGTTGAAAGTCGTTGGCAGGGGGAGATATCCATTCTAGATATTCAAACTATTACGCGTCCTGTTGATTACCCAGACTATTAAAGGCTTTTAACTTCTTTAGAAAAGGCCTTTAAAAGGTTTAATTTTAAAGATGTGTTTTATTTGCAACTTATAAGGTGTATTATTTATACATGTTTAAGAGGTGGTAACTAACCATGATGCAAATACTTGATAATGAAAAGGAACAAAAAATCGTTCCTATCTTCCGACTCGCTTTTAGACCATTCTTTCTTGGCGCAAGCATTTTTTCTGTCATTGCTATGGCGCTTTGGGCACTATTTTGGGCTGGAAACGTTGAAGCTGCCAACTATATGTACAGCAATCCGATTTGGTGGCATAGCCATGAAATGCTCTTTGGTTTCTCTGGTGCGGTGATCATTGGTTTTTTGTTAACAGCAGTACAAAATTGGACGGGGAATCCTGGAGTAAGGGGATGGCAGCTAGCATTCGTATTCATCTTGTGGGTCGTTGCAAGGCTAGGGTTGCTGCTTGGCTCACCAAGTGCATTGTGGATGGTTGTCGATTTGTTATGGATGCCTATATCGGCCTATTACTTAGCTAAGCCGATAATTATTCGTCGTCAATGGAACAACCTATTTTTTGCACCTATGATTGCATTGATGACTGCGCTAAATGCTGCTTTTCACTTCATTGCACTTGGGTGGTTAGACGGTGATATTCGAGCGATATCATTTGCTACCGTCATCGTGATATCCGTTATTGTACTTGTTGTTGGAGGAAGGGTAATTCCATTTTTCACATGGCGTGGAACGGATACAGAACAAATAACTCGGATCAAATGGATAGAGCATGCTTCTCTGATTCCTAGCTGGCTATTGTTAGCTGCGGTGTTATTACCTATTCCTCAAACTATCAACCAATGGTTATTACCGCTGCTATTAACTGTAACAGCGCTACTGCACTTAGTACGTTTTATCCGCTGGCGTTCATTATCGACATTGCGTGTGCCGCTATTATGGTCACTGCATTTTGCTTATGCTTCAATGATTGCAGGGCTAATTCTCCTTGCTATTCATTTTACCACTAACACTATAAGTTACAGTGTCGCGCTACATGTGCTCACAGTGGGTGGCATTGGGTGCATGATTTTATCGATGATTTCAAGGGTCTCACTAGGCCATACTGGGCGGGCATTAAAAATTAAAGGCATTATCGTTGTTGCGTTCGTAGCTTTAATTGCTTCAACATTGGTGAGAACGGTTGTTATTGTGGCGTTGCCAGCGTTAACCATAAATGCGTATGTAGTATCCGCGAGCTTATGGGCGATTGCTTTTAGTATCTTTAGTGTTGTGTATTTTCCTATTTTAACGCAACCAAGAGAAGATGGTCGGCCGGGATAGAGAAAGGTGGCGACTGATATAATCAGTGACAATAGCCAGTGAAATCCTTAGAATACCGACTCTTTTTTAAGTGGATGACATATGTTTAATAATACGCCGACATTGACGCATGCTCAGCAACAAGAAGCTGCTGACAAAATTCATGAGTTAATGGCTCAGGGTATTAGTAGTGGAGAGGCAATAATGATTGTTGCTGATGCAATCCGCGAAGCTGAAGCCAAAAAAAATCAAGCAGAAGCTGAATCAGATTCAGAATAAAAGCTGCCGTTCAACGATGAAATAATTAAAAACAGGCATCCTTTGGTGCCTGTTTTTGCAACAAATCGTGCAATAAATCTCATTTATAACCCCTCCTCTTAGTAAATCTCGTCTTGCTGAAATAGAATCTTAGTTATAGTGCTTAATTCGTTTGTTTCATTATGGGCATTTTAAGCGCTCAGCAATCATATATTGGCTACAACAGGTTTATCATACTGACAGGTTTACATACTATGGGGGGCAAGGATGAATAACCGTTATCTGAAAGCTTGCACATTAGCGCGTACTAAGCATGAAGGGCAAATGTACGGAGATGTACCTTATTTTATTCACCTTGAAGCGGTAGCGCATTTAGCGAGTCCGTTTGGTACTGATGCCAAGATAGTTGCTCAGTTGCACGATGTTGTTGAAGACACCTCTACGAGCATTGAAGAACTCTTTGTCGACTTTGGTTTTATTGTTGCTGATGCTGTGAAATATATATCGGATAGTAAGATTGAAAGCAGGGTCTTACGTAAGCAAGAAATTAACCAACGTTTATCGAATTTAGAGACATCTGAAGAAGCTGCACGTATAGCCTTAATTATTAAAGCGTGTGACCGCTTAGCGAATGTGCGTGCAAGCTTAAAAAGCACTGAAAACTACTTTGTGACTTACCAGCAAGAACATGATGCCTTTAGAAAGGCGGTATACCGTAAAGGGTTGTGCGAAGCTATTTGGTGGGAGCTTGATAATCTACTCCGTTACTCTGAAGCGTCTTAGTTAAGATAAAGGGGCAGATAAGCCCCTTTATTTAATTGCTTTAAACCACAGTCATTGGCTTATTCGTCATCATAAATTGTTGGGATAGGCTGACGTTTATGTTGTGTTCTCTTATAAATACCGACAAGACGCTCTGATACGACATGATCAACAGGGCGACCTTCTAGGAAATCATCGATTTGGTCATAGCTTACTTGCAATGCATCTTCATCTGCCTTTTGCGGCGCTAATTCTTCAAGATCAGCTGTAGGTACTTTTTTAACGAGCAGATCTGGTGCGCCGAGCTTATCTGCAAGTTGACGGACTTGGCGTTTGTTTAAGCCAAATAAAGGCGCTAAATCACAGGCACCATCACCAAACTTGGTGTAAAAGCCCGTAATGTTTTCAGCTGAATGATCGGTACCTAAGACGAGTCCACCAACAAGGCCGGCAATTTCATATTGAGCAATCATTCGTGTACGGGCTTTTACATTACCTTTTACGAAATCCACTGTTGCATGAGACTCTGGCGTTAAGCCTGTTCCTTCTAAGGCGAGAAGTGTACTTGCGTGTGTACCATCAACACCGTCTTTAATGTTCACACTGACAGAGTGACTTGGTTTAATGAAAGACAATGCTAACTGAGCTTCATCTTCATCTTGTTGTTCGCCATAAGGTAAACGGACAGCAATGAATTGATAATTGTTTACTTGCTCTTCAGCGTTCAAACCTTCTACGGCAAGTTGCGCTAGACGGCCACAAGTCGTTGAATCCACGCCACCGCTAATACCTAGTACGAGAGACTTGCATCCAGATTGCTTAAGTTTGTTTTGGATGAAAGCAATGCGTCGCTCAATTTCAAAGTCGACATCAATAAGAGGTAAAACGCGCATTTCGTCGCGAATTAACTGTTCCATAGTGAATGAATCCTCAGGGCATTGCCCAGTTTCTAACCAAATAGCATAACTTAATGTAAAAACATTCATTAATACATTAAACCTTTTGCAAAATCATGCGATAACTCTAAGGCAGGATCAATCCTCTAACGACAATTAAATTAAATTTAGAGCAAAATGGTATAAAAAAAGGGCATTCTTGTTATGACAACATCAATTGCAGTGTTTGGTAGTGCATTTAATCCACCTAGCCTTGGTCATAAATCGGTGATTGAGCGTCTGAAGCATTTTGACCAAGTGCTATTACTGCCAAGCTTTAGCCATGCTTGGGGTAAACAGATGCTTGATTATAATGACCGTTGTGCATTAGTTTCTGCTTTTGCTGCCGATATAAACCAAGGTAACGTTATTCTCTCTCGGTTAGAAGAAGAAATTGCAACGGGGGACGAGGCGGTTACTACTTTTGCAGTCTTAGAAGCGTTAGAGAAAAAATACCCACAAGCAAACATTACATTTGTTATTGGGCCGGATAATTTCATTAGTTTTGGTAAGTTTTTTAAGGCGGAAGAAATTTTGTCGCGATGGCAGGTGCTAGCTTGTCCTGAAACGGTGAAAGTTCGCAGTACAGATATTCGTAATAACATTAAAAATCTCTGCGCGATATCACATTTAACGACTGAGAAAGTAGCTAACATGTTGCAAAAAGAGCAGTGGTACAATTCAGACAAATAGAAGCTAATAAAATGAAGGGATTAGATTTTCATTGATTATCGATAGTCGTATAAGTTAGGGACCTATAGGGGTTAAGGAAGAATGTTGTACTCCTATTTAATGGTAGGGCTGTCATTAACGGCAGTACCGCTATGCGATGAGCACACTTTGATACCACAACTGGCACCGGTTGTGGGTGTTGAGCAAACTGTAACATCATGTGCGCCTTACAATAGTGGTTTTAGCGATAATAATCGCGTTAATAAAGATATAGATGCTACATTTATATATAAAGCCGAACAGGATGAATCATTCTGGGACAATTGGACTGGAAATCATGCTTCCCCTGTGATGTCTACGAATTCATCAAATAGCTTTTATGGTATTGGTGTTTGGATTCCTGAAAAGTATGAAGATGAAGATATACTGACATTCGATGATGCTAAAGAATGGATTAAAAAGCATGGATTACATATGAGCTTTGGCATTGGTGGCGAGGATAGAAATTCACCGAGATTTCGATTTGATTATCGCTGGCATGATGACGGTGACTTAGACGATGTTTTTATACAGGTTGAAATCCCATTTCAGTAACGAATGAACATTAAAAAAGCGACGTAAGGTCGCTTTTTTAATGGAGTTAGCATTGGCATTAGAGTTCGTGACCCAAAATTGGCCTAGCCATCGCTGATAACAGTTCTGCATCGACATTCAGTGTTTCAGCAATCTGATCTGTTTTTCGCCCAGAGCGCGAAAGTTTTAGTGCCTCTCGCATTAAAATACATGTTTGTAATTCATTCATGGAGTAGCCTGTATACTGGCTCAACACGTCCGAAGCCGCTCTGTCTGTTACCTTGTCACCTTTAAGCGCTTTAGATAATACCGGTTGGTATTTTGCGGCTAGTTCAGGGCTGGTGGATTTAGTCTGAACCTTTAATGCCGCAACTTGATCAGTTAGAACGCGTAATAAGTTTCCAGTCGTTCCAGCTAACGCTACGTGACCATCACGTTTATAATGTTTGGCTAACTCGTCTAGAACAACGCTAATTAGTGGGTTCTTTCGAAAGAAGCCAGCCTCTTTGCAAATAGGGGACGTTAGACGTGCAGAGAATTCAACCTTGTTATAGATTGTTCCTGGTAAAATAGTAATGGCGTGAAGGCAATCAATTGGGATCAAAAAACCATGCCCAGCTTTAATGGTGAATTCGTCTTTTCCTAGACGAATAAATGCACAACCTTTTGTAACGATAAACATAAAGGTATTGATGCTTTTACGTCGTGAGCCGACATTTAAGAATTCTTGATGATTATGTGAAAAATCGATAGCTTGTTTCATAACGAGTCTCTAGCAAAAAAGCCTGCACATAGTGTGCTGTTTTGGCTCAATCGTCAATAATAGGGTAATTTTAAACACATAAATGATGAATAATTAGATAAAATTGCTAGTCGAACAACAGACAAAACCTGAAAGTGACTGTAAAGTGGTTGAAATCAAACCTATAACTACTGGTAAGACCTCCAACCACCAATATCTTGGGGTTAGGTCATTGGGTAAAACAACAAACCTGCGTAAACTGTCGCAGTTTTAAATTAATGTGAATCATGATAGTGCATACAGATAACGACATTTATAAAGAAATACGCCCATATAATGATGACGAAGTTAGTGAGGCGATTGAGCGGTTGATTAATGATCAAGAATTTATTAATGCCATTTTAAACTACCGCTTCCCCCAGTTATCTGGTGTGTTTGGCTGGTTTTTAACGCCAATCATCAAACGTTTCCTGCTTAAGAAGTGGTCTAACGTTAAAACCGTTGATGATATTCAAAAGCAAGTCGCTAAATACATGAGAGGAACAATTGACCACTCTTGTGACGGTGTAACGTATTCAGGTTTGGATAAGCTTGATCCAAAGAAATCTTACCTTTTCATTTCTAACCATCGCGATATCGCAATGGATCCAGCGATGGTGAACTGGTGCTTATTTAATAATGGCTTTGAAACTGTACGCATTGCTATCGGTGACAACTTATTAAAAAAGCCTTGTGCAACAGAGTTAATGCGTTTGAATAAGAGTTTTATCGTTAAGCGTTCTACAAAAGGTCCGCGCGAGATGATGAAAACCTTAGGCTTGTTGTCTGGTTACATTTCTCACTCGCTTGAAACGGGAAATTCAATTTGGATTGCTCAAAAAGAAGGGCGAGCAAAAGACGGTAACGACAAAACAGATCCGGCCATTTTAAAAATGTTTTTTATGGAAGGACGCAAAAGAAAACTGTCTTTTTCTGAGTTCATGGGACAGCTGAACATCGTACCTGTTGCTATTTCTTACGAAAATGACCCATGTGATATAGCAAAAGCAAAAGAGCTCTATCAGAAAGCGACAGAGGGTAGTTATGAAAAAGGTGAGTTTGAAGATATAGATAGTATTATCCAAGGTATCGTAGGACAGAAACGACGCATTAATGTAAGTTTTGGCGATGTAATTAAAAATGGATTTGAAACGCCAGACGAACTCGCCCAAGTCATTGATACGCAAATCACTGCGAACTATCACCTATATCCAGCGAACTACATTGCTGCTGGTCAAGAACACGAGTCTGCGACAGAGTCTGAAAAACAGCGCTTCTCAGAAAAGTATCAAGACTTACCAGAAGGTGTTATCAGCATTCTGAAACAGATGTACGCTTCACCTGTACATAAAAAGTCGTAACACTCGTTTGTTTCGTGAATGAAGAATAACAGCAAGTATTGCTACTGTTGTTCTTCATTTTTGCTTTTTACGCTTATTAAAAATTCTGATTACCGTTAGGGTTAAGCGTTCTTACAATTCCTTTGGGCGAAATGACTTCAACCCGCTTATTTTGCTCGTTTGGGTTCTCGGAATGTGGTTCAGAACTCCCTGCTGCAATAATTTGTATTCTTTCTTCCTCAATACCAAACACCGATGAAATATAGATAGCAGCAGTAAATGCACGTTCATAAGAGAGCGCGATGTTCTCTTCTTCAGATGAAAAATCATCGCCATGGCCGACAATGAGTACATAACTATCTGGATGCTGACGTAGTCTCACCGCAATTGGATCTATCAGTAAATATTCATTAGGCGTCAGTTCATATTGCTTCGTTGGGAAAAAGACGGTGGCTCGCATCTCTGGTAATTGAGTCAGTAAAACTTGCGCATCAGGTACGTTAGATCCTGTCTGCTGTTTCGGAGGGGATGTGCCAATATTACCGTTAGTTACGCTGTCACTTCCGCAGGCGGAGATAATAAGTGCAACAGCACTTAAGAGAATGGCTTTTTTTATAGATATAACACTTGTTTTGCACATGATGTAAACCAGCTAAACCTAAACAATCTACGTCTACTTAAGGTTTAGCTGATCTGTATCGAATCACAACTGCATTACTGAGATAGGAGTGCGTAATACTTAGATCAATTACTTATCCAGACTGGTATTATTTTGAAACGGCAGGGTTTGGTGTCCGGTATGGAGGAACGGACATACGTTCAGCCATATAATCAATAAAGCTACGTACTTTTGGCGCCAGATACTTTCTTCGTGGGTAAACCGCATAAATGGGCAGTTCAACATCAGCCTTCCATTCCGGCAGTAATTGAACAAGTTCACCAGAATCGAACTCATCATTAATCAAGTACGTTGCCAAATAGGCAATGCCTAACCCAGACTTTGCAGCATCAAGCACGGCTGGTGCATTATCAATGCGATAATTTCCACGAGCACGAATAGACTGGTGCACACCATCTCGAGTAAATTCCCAGTTAACGTATTTACGTTCACGGCTTTGATAAGTTATACAGTTATGCTGGCGTAAGTCACCCGGTAACTTTGGTGTGCCGTGCTCCTCAAGGTACGCAGGTGAAGCAACAACGGCAAAGTGGCAATCGGCTAATCGTCTTGCAACCATACCTTCTGGGGGGTGCTCATGAATGGCAACCCAACAGTCAAAACCTTCTTCAAGTAGGTTAGGGCGGTGGTCGAATAGACTGACTTCAAGTTCTAGCTCTGGATGCAGCTTCTGGAATTCAGCAAGTGCCGATGTGATATGTACATTACCAAATGATTGCGCAATACCTATCCGTAAAACACCTTTCACCTCATTTCTATACCCGGCAACAAGTGCTTCAGCTTCATTAACCGTGTCCAGTAGTTGCTGACCATATTCAGAATACTGCAAACCAATATCAGTTAATGCCACCGTACGAGTACTTCGTTGTACTAGTTGGCAGCCAACTCTTTCTTCTAAGAAACGAATTTGTTTACTGACCTGAGATTTCGAAATACCAAGACGTTCAGCCGCTCGGGTAAAGTTCTGTTCATGACCTACAGTCGCAAGGATGACCATTTGTTGCAGATTTTCAAGCATAGACTAGACCAACTTCAAGATAACGTTTTGATTATACCATTGAATTTGGAGCGTTAAAAACATCGAGGTTGAGGCCCAGCGCCCCATAGCTGAACATTTATCAAAGACATTTAGAGTATTATACTGCGTTGCATCCATATGCAACACTGATGAAAGGTGTTATTTATTTGTTTTATATCAGTTGTTTATGGGTACTGTTTACTGGTGTGCACTATGGTTGCTTTGGGCGCTGGCGAATTAATACTTGTAGTATCACTTCAGCATAAAGCACTGAGTCTGAATAATAAAAGTAAATTGGTTTGATTAATAGTCTCTATCTAAATG